>CAMODR010000162.1 GCA_946611495.1 uncultured Methanobrevibacter sp.
AAAATATTTTGTTTTAATATATACAAACTATTGGTAATTTTATGAATGAAACTAATGCCATAAACAAACCAAAAAGAATTTTTTATTATGATGTTTTAAGGGCAATTGCAATTATAGGAATCGTATTTTGTCATGTTTCTAATATCTATGTCTCAAGAGACATAAATAGCTCAAGCCTTTATATTTCTGCATTTTTCGATTGCTTTAGAGACTTTTCAATACCTATATTTGTTATGCTTAGCGGAGCTCTTCTAATCGGAAAAAAAGATTCTATAAAAAAATTCTTTAAAAAGAGATTATCACGACTATTCATTCCTTTCCTATTTTGGGTTCTGATTTACATAATATTTATTAGCACAATAATAAGTCCCGGATTCAATCTAGACAATTCAATTAAAATCTTCCTTGGAACTGGTGGAACCTTAGGAGTTCATTTCTGGTTTGTTTGGATGATTATAATAGCTTATGTAGGAATATACATAATAAATAAAGTAATGAATATAGGAACAGAAAGAATAAGCAATTTCAATGGGAAATTCATCACAATTCTTGCCATACTTGCTGTAATCTACATATCAATAGTTCATTTTCGTTTATTTAATCCATACAACGATAAATTGATCTATTACATTT
This sequence comes from uncultured Methanobrevibacter sp., assembly GCA_946611495.1. Taxonomy (GTDB): domain Archaea; phylum Methanobacteriota; class Methanobacteria; order Methanobacteriales; family Methanobacteriaceae; genus Methanobrevibacter. The sequence continues at coordinate 634 of CAMODR010000162.1, forward strand.
CTTTCTTATCTTACATAATAATTGGACACTTCCTTGCAAAATCAGACTTTTTAGGAAAGAGAATAGATAAGAAATACTTAATAATTGCCACAGGACTATTATTCTTAGGATCTTACCTTTGGTATATCCTTTCCTTTGTTGTGCCAAGAACCCATATGGCACATGTCTTTGTAACACTCAGCTATTTCAACCTATTGATACTTTTCATGTCTCTAAATGCATTTTTATTCTTTAAATATTTATCTAAGACTAAAAAATTTGAAGATATTGAAAATAAGACTTTAGGAAAAATATTTACTACAATAAGCAATTACAGTTATGGAATTTATCTCATTCATTATTTAGTCTTAGCCAGACTAAAGATAAACTTAATAAGATATGTCAATTTTACTCAAGGCAGTTCCTTAATTTGGATACCAGTTTTAGTTATTGCCACTACCGCAATAAGCTTAGCAATACTTGCAATTTTAGATAGGATTCCTTATTTGGATAAGGTAACTGGAAAGAAATAGCTTAAAGAATTAAATTTAAAATAATTAGAAAATAAAAGATAAAGTGATTTTATGATTGGAAATGATTGGGATGATGCATTGGAAGAAGAATTCAATAAGGATTATTTCTTAAAGATTAAAGAATTTATAGAAGAAGAATATAAAACAAAAACAATATATCCTCCAAAGAAAGAGATATTCAATGCATTTAAGCTATGCCCATTAAACAAGACAAAAGTAGTCATCTTAGGCCAAGACCCTTATCATGAAAAGGGACAGGCTCATGGGCTTGCATTCTCAACTCCAGAAGGCCATCCTATCCCAAGATCACTTAAAAACATATTTAAGGAAATCCAATCAGAATACGACTATCCAATCCCAGACTCTGGTTGTCTCGAATATTGGGCAAAACAGGGAGTATTCCTTTTAAATACAGTTCTAACAGTTGAAGAGGGAAAAGCAAACTCACATAGCAAATGCGGATGGCAGACATTTACAGACAATGTGATAAAGATATTGAATGAGCAAAAAAACCCTATTGTTTTCCTTTTATGGGGAAAACAGGCAGAGCTTAAAAAAGAGATTCTCAATAATCCGAATCATCTTGTTCTTATTTCTTCCCACCCTTCTCCTTTCTCAGCAAGAAGAGGCTTTTTTGGATCTAATCACTTTAAATTAGCCAATGAATTCCTAATGAAAAATAACTTAAAAGAAATTGATTGGCAAATAAAAAACAAACAACAAAAGTTAATATAAATAGGAATAAGAAAAAATATAATAGAAAAGCAAAAAACTTAAATCAAATGAGATAACGATAAAGCAGAACTTAAAGGGAGGATTAAATGAAAAATGAATCTTTTGAAATATGTGATGATTTAGAGAATATTATTTCAAAAAGCAAAGACATAACAGGCAATTGTGTTTTAGAAATATTGAAGAAATACTCATCAACCATTTCTGTATTTGACATGATGGCATTCACCTCCCATATAATCGAAGAAAACAAATATGTTCAAGAAAATTACAGAGAAGATAGTCAAAAATCATATATCGAATCTTTTTTATTGCGCACTAAAGATGTTTCAAATGATACAAATGATTACTCTAAGAAAATTGATAAAGAAGATTTAGGAAATGCAATTGAAACATTAAGAAATACTGACTTAGATGGAGAGGCAGAATATAAAAACCTATTGATTTTTCAAATCGCAAGCATTTACTCAACATTTCTCTTAGAAGAGCCAATACATCCTGTTGGCACTCCATTTCCAGGATCTTTAAAATTGGAAGAAAAGAACGGAAAATTCCTTTGTCCTGTAAAAGATGCAAACAAGGACACTGCCAATGCAGTATGCAACATCTGCTTAGCGGAACAATTAGACTTTTAAATAATGATAAACATAGAATTTATTGTTTAAAATCAAATAAAACCCTATTTATCTCAATTTAAAATAAATCTTATCACTAAATGAAGGCATGACCTATGGATAATAAAAAAGCAATCCTAATTGGCATAATACTTTTAATCGCTGCAAGTGTAATTATAGTAATGCTAATGAACTCAGTACAATATGAAAGAATTGAAATAACTCCAAATGGAACAAGCATAGATGTTCCAGCCAATCAAACAGAATATAAGGGAAATATTGATGGCGTTAAAATTTGGAATTGGGAAGATGGAGCATTACTTAGCTATAACAGCCATGCCGGCTCCAATATCCCATTAACAGATGTAGGCTTTAATGGATTGGAAGAGATAGTAAAAAAGGGGAAAATGGAAACCGTTAATAACATTACATGTTATGTCTTAGATGCAGACGAACTTTTGCAAATTCGATTATTTGATATCATCCAAATAAATTATAACGGCAAATTCTATTTTATTCCATTATCTAACGAAACAACACATGATGAGATAATAATCTGCTCTAAAGACAGGAATATAGCTTTGCATATGGCAGAATCAGTTAAATACAAAAATGTTTATCCAAACAAGACATATTGGGATAATGCAAAAACACAAATAGAAGAAACAGGCCAGGATCTTCTCAATAAAACAAATGATATTACAAACAATACAAATATAAACAACACGAAAACACAAATAGAAGACATGGCTGGAGATTTTATTTCAAAAATCCCATTAAAATAAGGATATAAAAAAATAAGATTAAAATAAGATTAAATCTAATAAAATTAAATCTAAAAAGATTAAATCTAATAAAAAAAATAAAATAATTAAAAATAGGCTGAACATATATTTAGCCTATAAAATCACTAAATCAATTAAATATAATTTAAAATTAAAAAAAAGGTTTTAAGGGAATAATGCTACTCCCATAGCTTCAATCATAGATTGAACACCTAAAATAATAATAGCTACTCCACCGAATATTTCAATGTAATCAGCATATTTAATAGCTACTTTTGTTCCATAGGTTCCAATCAATAGCCATGCGACTACTGCAATTAAACTTAATCCTGCTAAAATATATGGGTCTACATGAGCTACAGCACCTTGTGAAGCTAAGATTAGGTTTTCTATGTTTCCAAAAATAAGTAACCCAGTGAATGGAGCATAATCTTTTAAATTAACCATTATTTTCACCTTCTTGTGCTTTTTTAATATTTTTAACCGCGCCTTGAACTGATTGAATACCTAAAATTACTATAGCAAGACCACCAATAAATGTAATGATACTTGAATATTGAATTGCAACTTCTGTAGCTACTGTTCCAATAAATATCCATGCGATTACACAAATTATACTTAATCCCCCTAATATCCTAGGATTTACACCTTGAACAACACCCTGTGATGCTAGAATCAAGTTTTCTATATTTCCAAATATAATTAAACCAATAAATGGTAAAAATTCTTCTAACAATTTATCACCATTTAAAATATTAGTTTTTATATTATATATACATTTTATTAATTTAAAAAGAGAATAGTGTTATTTATATTGATGAGTTAATGTAAATATAAGCTATAAAACTAATTAACGAACAAAATAAGTAAAAAAGAGAAAAATAATAAAAAACCAATCAAATAAATAAAAAAAACTAAAAAAAAGAAAAATAAAAAGTTTATTAAAAAACTTAAATGTCGGATTTAATAATCTTCAGGAC
>CAMODR010000163.1 GCA_946611495.1 uncultured Methanobrevibacter sp.
ATAAAAAAAGAAAAAGTAAGAAGATTTATAACTCTGCTAAATCTTCTTTGGATAAGATGTTTGCACCAGCATCTTTTAATGCTTTAAGACCATCTTCATAGCTTCCGATTTTGACTACAACAATAGCTTCATCAGTTTTAGAGCTTACAAATGCGTAAAGGTATTCCACATTTATATTTTCTTTTTCTAAAATCTCAAGCATAGTGTTTAAGCCGTTTGGTTCATCCTTAACGCCAACTACAATCACATCAGTTTCTTTGACAGTGAATTTTTCTGCTTTTAAAGCTTCTGTTGCTTTTTCATTATCGGATACAATTAATCTTAAGATTCCATATTTTGAACTGTCTGCAATAGAAAGAGCTCTGATATTAACATTTGCTTTGGATACTGCATTAACAGCGCTTTTTAATCTTCCTTCCTTGTTTTCAATAAATACTGAAAGTTGTTTTACATTCATTTTATCATCCCTAAATACTATTTAATCAAAGTTTCTCTCATCAATTACCCTAATAGCCTTTCCTTCGCTTCTTGGTAATGTTTCAGGTTCTACTAAAGTCACATCTACACTAATTCCAATTGCACTTTGGATTTTTCTTGCAATTTTAGCTTCAAATTCTTCAATTTCTCTCATTTCGTCTGAGAATAGTTCTGGTGATGTTTCAACTTTAACTTCAATCACGTCAAGATATTTTGGTCTTGATACATGTATTTGATAGTTTGCAGTCAATCCGTCAATTTGCAATATTGCAGCTTCAATTTGGGATGGATAGACCATAACACCTTTGATTTTTAACATGTCGTCGCTTCTGCCTGTAATTCTATCCATTCTAGCGGTTGTTCTTCCACAAGCACATTTTTCACGTCTAAGTGCTGTAATATCCTTTGTTCTGAATCTGATTACTGGCATTCCTTCTCTTGTAAGGGTTGTTAAAACCAATTCTCCAGTTTCTCCATCTTCCAACTGTTCAAGTGTGTCTGGATCAACGATTTCTGCAAAGAAATGGTCTTCTTGAATGTGCAATCCGACCTGTTCGCTACATTCTGTAGCTACACCTGGACCAATGATTTCAGTTAATCCATAAATGTTGTGAGCCTTAATTCCTAATTTTTCCTCTAAGTTATGTCTCATTTCTTCAGTCCACATTTCAGCTCCAAAGATACCTGCATGCAAGCTGATGTCATCAGGACCAAATCCTTCTTTTTCAAGAGATTCTGCCAAGTACATTGCATATGAAGGGGTACAAGTTAAGATATCGCTTTGGAAATCTTCCATAATCTTCAATTGTCTTGCAGTATTTCCTGCAGACATTGGGATGACTGTTGCTCCCATAAATTTAGCGCCGTGATCTATACCGAATCCACCAGTGAATAATCCATAACCGTATGAGTTGTGTATTTTAGAGTTTTTGTCTCCTCCAGCCATTCCAATAGCTCTTGCAGTACATTCTCCCCATATATCAATGTCTTTTTGTGTATATCCTGAGACCACAGGAGTTCCAGTGGTTCCGGAGGTACTGTGAATTTCTATAATTTCTTCATCAGGAACTGCAAATAAGCCGAATGGATAAGCTTGCCTTAAGTCATCTTTTGTAGTAAATGGGATCTTACTAATGTCATCAAGAGTTTTTAGGTCTTCTGGTTTAAAACCTGCATCATCAAATTTTTTCTTGTAGAATGGTACTTTTTCATAAACTCTTTTCACTTGTTTTTTAAGTAAAGACAATTGCATTTCTTCTTTTTCTTCTTTACTCATGCATTCTGCTTTTTTATTCCAAATCATATAATTTCTCCATGATTCTAAATATTTTAAGTCATTAATATATTTATTTCTAAGTAATTTTGACTTAAAAACTTATTTAACTTTTAAAAGTAATTAATTTATAATTAGTTTCTTAGCTATAATATAGTTATATATAATTTATTTTTAATAGTTTATAAATTTGTAGTTATTTGAATTATTTTTTTTTAATTTAAATCTATATTTTTTTATTTTTCTATTTATTCTTCTTTTATTTTTTATTTCCCTATTTATCATTATTTGTTTAACATGATTAATTAATTAAACTTAGTCCTTAATCCGTTTAAGTTTTAAAATTCTTCTTTTTATTATTTCGAATAATTTTGTTCTTACATATTCAAATAAACTTATTTAAATTAGGTTTAAACTAAAATTTATATATACTATGATTGATAAAATAAAATTGTAAATTAATTGGTGATTTTAGTTTGCTAATATAAAATATTTTATTTTATGGTAGTTTTTTATTAGTCAAAAAATTATTTTTTCCCTAATGAAATTTCTTAAACAGATATCATTTTTCTATTAGGAAATTTCTTTAACATGTGTCCTTTTAATGATTAATTGTCCTTTAAGAGCTATTTTTCATTAAATTGTTTAACTATTTAAAATAAAATATTTTATTATTATATCTTTGATTTAATAAATTATATCATCATATAATTTTTTTAGAGGTATTTTAAATGAATTATTTTTTATTAGGAATTGTTTTTATCGTATATTTTCTTATGGTAGGTTATGTTGGTTACCTAGCATGGAAAAGAACAAATTCCTCTGAAGACTTTATGGTTGCAGGTAGACAAACCCACCCTTATATCATGGCATTAAGTTACGGTGCTACATTTATCTCTACGGCTGCGATTGTAGGTTTTGGAGGAGTTGCAGGTAAATATGGTATGGGTATACTATGGCTTGCATTCTTGAATATTCTCATAGGAATATTTATCGCATTTGTATTCTTCGGAAAAAGAACTCGTAAAATGGGTAAAAACCTTAATTCACTTACATTCCCTGAGTTTTTAGGCCGCAGATTCAATAGTAAATTCATACAATACTTTAGTGGAATTCTTATCTTCTGTGCTATGCCAATTTATGCAGCAGTAGTGCTTATTGGTGCAGCAAGATTTATGGAAAGTTCCTTAATGCTCGACTTTAACATAGCTCTTCTTGTTTTAGCTATTGTAATCTGCGGATATGTATTGTTCGGAGGTTTAAAGGGTGTTATGTATACCGATGCATTGCAAGGAACTATTATGTTTGTCGGAATGTTGATTTTACTTGTCTTTATTTACTGGGTTTTAGGCGGAGTGACTGAAGCTAACACTGCTTTAACTAATATGGCTCACTTGTATCCTCCTGATGCTCTTGCAGAAGGTGGTACTGGCTGGACAAGTTTCCCTAAATTTGGAAGTCCATTCTGGTGGTCTCTTGTTACCACAACCATTATGGGTGTAGGTATCGGTGCATTGGCACAACCTCAGCTTGCAGTAAGATTCATGACTGTAAAATCAAATAAGGAATTACACAGATCCCTTTTAATCGGTGCTATATTCATTGCTGTAATGACTGGTACCGCTTATATTGTAGGTTCATTATGTAACGTATACTTCTATCAAAACTTCGGTCAAATTGCAATTGACTATGTTGGAGGAAACATGGATTCAATCATTCCAACATTTATTTCAACTGCACTTCCTGAATGGTTTGTATACATTTTCCTATTGTCCTTGCTTGCAGCAGCTATGTCTACCTTAAGTTCACAATACCACACTCAAGGTACTGCATTAGGACACGATATTGTTGATGCAATTAAAAACAGGGGCAAATCTGATGAATATAGTGATGAAGAAATCATTGACACTACTGCTAAGGAAGAAAGCAGACTTGGATTTATCTCAATAAGTCAAGCAGGTATTTTGATTGCTGTAGTCCTTTCATTAGTAATCGGTTTAGTCTTGCCTGGAGGTATTGTTGCATTAGGTACTTCCTTGTTTATGGGATTATGTGCAGCAGCATTCTTGCCTGTTTATTGTGCAGCTTTGTTCTGGAAACGTGCAACAAAGCAAGGAGCTATTGCAGGACTTTTATCCGGTACATTTACAAGTTTATTCTTGCTTGTATTCGTATTCAAAAAGACTGCAACTGGTCTTGGAATCTGTAAGATGCTCTTTGGTGTGGATATGTTAATCAATACCATGCCTTGGTATGCTATTGATGTAATGATCTTTGCTATACCTGTTTCAGCTATATTTACAGTAGTGGTCAGTTTACTTACACAGCCAATGGAAGATAATATACTTAAAAGGTCTTTCGAAGGGCTTTCTAAAGATTAAGGTGATATCATGATGGTTTTAGGAATAGAAGACCCTTGGATTTGGGGAGTTTATGTATTATTGGTTGGAATGACTTTGGTTTGTGTAATATACGGAGCATTAAATTGGAATAATGAGGA
>CAMODR010000164.1 GCA_946611495.1 uncultured Methanobrevibacter sp.
TACTGAGCCGGTTAATAACACTGAACCTGTTAATGAGACTGAAGATATAAATAAAACAGAACCTCAGCCTGTAAATAATACAGATCCTTTACCAGAGATTCCTGATAAGCCTATCAATAATACAGACCCAGTAAACGACACTGAAATTAGAAATCAGACTAATGTTACTGAGCCTGTCAATGATACAGAACAGGTCAATACTACAGAGCCAATAAATCAGACTAACAATACAGAGACAATAGAAAATAATACAAATCAAACCATATTGGAAGATGATGATTTAGATCCTAAAGAATCTCACGATAATCCAGATGATGAAGAAACACCTAGTGATGATGAAAACTCAAATCCTGGTGACTCTGATAATGAATTATCTGAGTCTCAAAAACCAGCTAATCAGAATGACCCTAATCAAGATTCTGAAAATAGTGAGGATTCAAGTGAAAGCCAAGATCTAAGTTCTTCAACTGTGGGAGATTCTCGTTCTGATTCGGCTTCCAGTCCAGGTTTAAGTGGTTCTTCTGCTGCTAATGATGCATATGAATTGGATAAAACCGTAAAAGAGGTAATGACCAAATCTGTTGATTATGTATCCCTTGCAGGAATTTGTATTGCAGCACTCTTATTGATTTTAGTCGGATATAAACGCCAAAAGGATATTGAAGATGAAGACTAAATTTAATTATTTGGATTGATTGAATTTTTAGAAAAAACCTTAATTTCCTTTAAGTTTTTCTAAAATAATTCTTTTAATTCCATTTTTTTTATTTTGATTCAAATTAATGTTTATTTTATGATTTTGTATAATATTTGTATGTGTGTATGTAATATGTTTTAAATTAATTATTTTTTAATTAGTTCAATTTCGCTTATTTAATGATGAATTAAATTAATTTTAGAATTATTCTTTTCATTTAATGACTCATGCTTTTAATTTGCTTAGAGAAAATTATTAATTTAAAATATGTTTATTTTTTGAGCTAATCCTTTAAAATTTCAAGTTTTTTTAGATTGCTCATATTGATTAAATTTAATTTATTTAATTTTTATTAATTTAAATTTAATTTATTTAATTTTTATTAATTTAAATTTAATTTATTTAATTTTTATTAATTTAAATTTAATTTATTTAATTTTATAAGATTATTTTTTTATTATTTAGGAGGAATGTATTTAAATGGTTGATGCAAGTGCTGGAATCTTAACTTATGTCTTAGACACTTTGTCTCAAAGTTTACAGATTCCGGTAATTATATTTTTACTTATATTTGCAATTGGAGCTATTGTGCTCTTAGGTGGTTTGATTAGGGAATATATGCATCGTAAGACTATAAGTGATGCAGAGATGAGAAACCTTATTGATGCAATAAATAAGTCTGGGGACAAGTCCCAAATTTTGGATGTTGTAAGCTCATCAGATATTCCTAACTCTCAAAAAACCGTTTTAAAAGAGATTGTAGAATCTGATTGGGATAATGAATCTCGTGTAGGACTTGCTAAAAAGCTTATAAGTTCTCGTGAGAAAAGATTGGAAAAACGTCTTTCATACACTGATATCATAACCCGTATTGGTCCTACACTTGGATTGATGGGTACATTGATTCCAATGGGTCCAGGTCTTGCTGCACTTGGTACAGGAGATGTTGTAACTCTTTCAAATGCAATTATCGTTGCTTTCGATACAACTGTAGTAGGTATCGGTTCAGGTGCTCTTGCTTATGTTATCAGCAAGATTAGGCGTAGATGGTATGGCGAATACATTAATAACATTGATGTTTTAACTGATGTGGTGTTAAACAAGCTTAATAAGATTTAAATCAATTAAATTTCAGTTTTAATTTCAATTTCAATTTCAATTTTAATTGTTCTTAAAAATAAAAATGTTTAATTGATAATTTAAATCAGGTTTTAGGTGTTTTTATGGTTAAGATTAGTCGTAAAAATAGTTTTGATGAAAGCAATGAAGAAGATCCAATGACTGGTGTTGCTAACCTTGTAGACGCTATGTTGGTTATTGCTGTCGGATTGCTCGTATTCCTTGTTTTAAGCTGGAATATGCAGTCTATTGTATTCAATGACAATTTGTCTCAAGAGCAAAAGGAAGATGCTATGGAAGCTATCAATAATGTTGTCCAAGTGGATCAAGGAAAACAGTTAGAAGAGACTCCAGATGTTTCTAACTCTTCAGGAGAAGGTTATACTGAAATGGGTAAGGTTTATCAGGATCCTAAGACGGGTAAGCTGATAATGATTGAGAATTAGTTCTAATTTATATTAAATTCTAATTTTCAATTCTTTTTTTTCACTGATGGTGTATTATTTAACTTGTTTTTCTAATGTTTTTATCAATAATTAATAAAAAGTAGTTAAGTTTATATATTAGATTTAACAAACTATAATATGTTGTATAGTCCCGTGGGGTAGTGGTAATCCTTCTAGGCTTTGGACCCGGAGACGGCGGTTCGACTCCGCTCGGGACTATTTTTTTATGGAAGATTATTATAACATTGTTATATTTACTATTTTTTATTTCTTCTATTTTGTTTTAAAATTCTTTTTTATTTTTTTCTATATGGTTTTATAATTCTTTTTCATTAATATTTGATGGTTCTTTTTTTTTAAAAACTAATTTATGTTTTAATTTTATCTAAATAATTTATATATAATCTTATACAAACTATAAGTATACTAAATTAATTGACATATTAAATTTTAAATAATTCATTTGGCTAGACCCTTTATTGAATTATTCAATTTAAAATTACACAATTATAAAAATATTTATTTCATGGAGGCATTTTAATTTTAACTTCAAAACTAGCTATCTTTATGGGAAAACTGTCATTTTCAGTTGCTCAAAAGTTTGGAAAGAAAGGTACAGCACTTCCAGGTAAGGTAGCAATGAAATTCAATCCTAATCTTTTGGGAGAGCTTAAGGATAAATGTGATAAGATCGTATTCATTACAGGAACCAACGGTAAGACTACATCCAATAACCTTTCCACACATGTCTTGAAAGGTGGATTCGATAATGTATTGTCTAACTTAAACGGTTCCAACATGATTCAAGGGGTCTTGACTCCATTCATTACAGATTATAAGGATTCATATGATGTAGGTATTTTTGAAGTTGATGAAGGATCTGTCCCTGTAGTCAGCCAATACATGAAGCCTGACTATTTTATCATAACCAACTTCTTCCGTGACCAATTGGATAGGTATGGTGAAGTGGAAACCACTATAAAGATGGTTCATGACTCTATAAGTCCAGATACTGTTCTTATAATCAATTCAGATGAGCCTTCCCTATTGCGTTTTGATGACTTGCCAAATAAGAAGATCTACTATGGAATCGATAAGACCAAGTTTGCACAGGATGACATTGATGTTGCAGAATCAATATTCTGCCCTAAATGTGGAAATAGGCTTAGCTATGACTATATCTATTATGGAAATGTGGGAAGGTATCACTGTGACAAGTGTGGAGTGGAAAACCATAAGGCAGACTATTTCATTGAAGATGCAGACCTAATAAACGGCTCCTATAGTTTCACAGTGAAAAACAATGGAACAGAGGAAGATTATGTTCTTAATCTGATGGGATTATATAATCTCTACAATTCTCTTGGAGTGATTAGCCTGGCTAAGGAGATAGGTTTGGATTATGAGCTTATCAAAGAAAGAATTGATAATTTTGAATATAGGCTTGGAAGAATGGAGACTTTCCATTTTACAAACAAGGACCTTGTTTTAGTTCTCTCAAAGAATCCAGTAGGTTTGTCTGAGGTATTCAATACTATAACCTATGATGAAAGCGAAAAGTCAGTCATGTTCATATTGAATGACTATGCCCCTGATGGAAAAGATGTTTCTTGGATTTGGGATGCTAATTTTAATCCGATCAATGATATTCCTAATCTTAAGAGCTTTTATTGTGTTGGAACTAGGGCAGAGGATCTTGCTTTAAGGTTAAAGTATGCTGGTGTGGATGAAAGTATTTTAAAAATCTATCCTGCAAAGGACCAGTTTGATATAGAAGAAGCAGTAGGCACAATTCTTGATGAAAACATCAAGTCTTATGTGATTGGAACATTTACAGCAATGCCTGAAGCCCGTAAAATATTATTGAAGAAAGAGAAAGAGGGTTTTTAGAATAACTATGTTTATATCTTGTTTGTAGGTAATTATTATGGATAACTTGGAATTAACAGTAATGAATATGTACTCC
>CAMODR010000165.1 GCA_946611495.1 uncultured Methanobrevibacter sp.
GACCAATTAACGAACTTTTTTTAGTGTTGATTTATTAATTAGTTTTTGCTAATTAACAATTATTTTTATTTAATTATGCGTTTCTAATTGCTTCCATATGATCGATACGTTTTTGGATTAAAGCAGCTGTTCCAACGTCTCTTCTATGGTAAACATTACCTTTTACAAGTCCACAAGCTTCTTCAGCTATTTTTTCAGCTTCTTCAATTGTTTCACCTTGTGCAACAATTCCTAAAGCACGGGATCCTGAAAGTTGGATTCCATCTTCCTCTTGGCTTACAGCTGCATAGAATACCTTTGCGCCGAGAGCTTCGATAGCTTCCTCATCAACTTCAATGATTTCTCCTGCATGTGGAGTGTCTGGGTATCCGTCTGGAACTATGTATTTACATACTGAAGCAAGGTTTTCAAATTCAACTTCTCCAAGATTGCCGTCAACTATTGCTTGACAAACGTCTTTCATTGGAGTCTTTAATAAAGGAAGCACGTTCATTGCTTCTGGGTCACCGAATCTTGCATTGTATTCAATGAGTTTAGGACCTTCATTGGATAGCATGAATTGACCATAAAGGATACCTTTGTATGGGGTGGTTTCCTTAGCTATTGCCTTTAAGGTGTCTTTCATGATTTCAACAGCCTCATCGTAATCCTCTTGAGTTAAGAATGGTAATAATCCACCAACATCAGAGTATGAACCCATTCCACCAGTGATTAATCCTTGATCGTTTTCAAATGCATGTGGGTGGTCTTGAGCTGCAGGCATAGGTGCTAAGTTTTCTCCATCACAGAATGCTTGGATAGTGAATTCCTCACCTACTACTTTTTCTTCTATGATTACTTGTGCAAATCCGCCCATAGCATTGTCCATAACCTCTTTAGCGTATAATTTTGCATCTTGGTTATCCATAAGTTGGTCCCCTACGATTTTTACACCTTTACCTCCAGTCAATCCTACAGGCTTAACTACAACATCCTTGTCGTAGCTGTCTAAGAATTCACTGATGTCTTCGTAGTTGTCAAATACTTTGTATGTAAGGGATCCTTTGATTTGATACTTTTCAAATAAGTTTCTCATGAATGACTTGTCTGTTTCAATTCTTGCAGACTCTTGAGCAGGTCCAACACAAGGGATGCCCACTTCGTTTAAAGCGTTTACAATACCTTTTCCAAGAGGAGCTTCAGGTCCGATAACTGCAATGTCGATTTCGTTTTCTTTAGCGTATTTTGCTACTTCCTCGACTTCTCCTTCGTCTCCTTTCTTGAATGTGGATATTTTACTGATTCCAGGGTTGTTCTTGCTCATGTAAGCGTATAACTCTACATCATCTTTCAATGCATCACAGATTGCATGTTCTCTAGCACCGGTTCCAACAACTAATACTTTCATTTTAATTTCTCCAATAAAGAGTTCTTGTAATTTTTCTTATTTTTAAGCCTTAACTTTAACTTTATCAAATTCTTTAAAGTTTTTAAAGATTTTTAAGCCTTATTTTAACTTTTTTAGATTCTTTAAAGTTTTTTAAAGACTTGTCTTTTAAAAAATATTTTGGCCTATAATAAATTATGCTCATTTAATAGACTATAAAATATTCATTAGTTTTTACTTTGTTTTTGATTATATATTAATGTTAAAAATAATAATATATGTTAATATTTATATCTATCTTAGAATATATATTATTATATTAGAAATTTTAAAGTGTTAGATTTTTGAAAATTTTGTGATAAAATTAAATTATTTTCAATTTGAAAGTTTGATTTTCAATTTAGAATTTTAATTATTTTCATTTTGAACTTTGTTTCATTTTCAATTTAGGATTTTAATTATTTTCAATTTGAAAGTTTAATTTCAAATCTATACACTACAATCGTTTAAAATTTTAAGAAAATTCAATTTTATTTAATTATTAGAAATTTAAGGATGGTATATACAAATGAGAGGCGGAGACGCTATTATAAAAGCTTTAATGGATAAAGGTGTCGACACCATATTCGGATACCCTGGAGGTACTGTTATTCCATTTTATGACATGCTATATGATTCTGACTTAAATCATATTCTTGTAAGACATGAACAATGTGCAGCTCATGCTGCTGAAGGTTATGCAAGGGCTTCAGGTAAAGTGGGCGTATGTCTTGCAACTTCAGGCCCTGGCGCTACAAACCTTGTCACTGGTATAGCAAATGCTTATATGGATTCTTCTCCAATTATAGCAATAACCGGACAAGTAGTAAGTAACTTAATCGGAAATGACGCTTTCCAGGAAGTTGACATTATGGGCATAACCATGCCTATTACAAAACATTCCTACCAGCCTAAGGACGCTAACGATATTCCAAGCATTATAAATACAAGTTTTGAAATAGCTTCTACAGGCAGGCCAGGACCTATCTTGATAGACGTTCCTAAAGAGGTTCAGGAACAGGAATTAGATGACTATGTTCTTGGAACTATCCCTACTCCGGGTTATAAGCCTACTATCAAAGGAAACTCTAAGCAAATAGCAAAAGCGGTTAATATGCTTCTTAAGGCAGAAAGGCCTATCATCTTAGCAGGTGGAGGAACCATATTGGCTGGTGCATCAGAGGAACTTAAGACTCTTGCAGAACTTATCAAAGCACCTATTGCAACTACACTTATGGGTAAAGGAGTAATTGATGAGGCTGATGACCTTTCAATAGGCATGCTCGGAATGCATGGAAAGCAAGTGGCTAACCAAAATGTCAATAAGGCTGACTGCTTGCTTGCTATCGGTGTCAGGTTCTCAGACAGAACCACTGGAAGATTAGATGAATTCATGCCTGACGCTAAGATTATTCATATTGATATTGATCCTGCAGAGATTGGCAAAAATGTTCCTGTAGACTTGCCTATTGTAGGTGATGCTAAGATAGTTCTAAATCAATTGATTGAAAAGATAAATGGTGATTCTAAGGCGGAGAGCCCTTGGTTAAAATCTATTGTAGACTTTAAGAAATCTACTATACCAAGAGTCACATATGATGACATTCCTTTAAAGCCTCAACAGGTAATCAAGGAAATTGCAAACTCAATTGATGAGGAGACTATCGTAACCACTGATGTAGGAATTCATCAAATGTGGGCAGCTCATTTCTTAGACATTTCAAAACCTCGCAAGTTCATATCTTCAGGAGGTCTTGGAACCATGGGCTTTGGTTTGCCTGCAGCAATTGGTGCTAAGGTTGCATGTCCTGATGATGCAGTCCTTGCAATTGTAGGTGACGGAGGATTCCTTATGGTTTCCCAAGAGCTTGCAACAATCAAGGAGCATGACATTCCTGTAGTCATTGCCATCTTAAACAACAGAAAATTAGGAATGGTATATCAATGGCAAAACAAAATGTACGATAAGAGATACTCTCAAACTGATATGGGAAACAGTCCTGACTTTGTTAAATTAGCTGAAAGTTTCGGCATTAACGCAGCAAGGGCTGAAGGTGTTGGAGAGACTCAGGATATTTTATCCAAGGCTCTTAAGGACAATGAAGCTATGCTTGTTGATATTACTGTGGAAAAGGACGAGTTCATTCCAATGTTCCCTCCAGGAGGAGGCATCAATGACCTTTTAGGTGAATATAAGTATGAGAAAGATGTTGAAGGAGGAAAATAATATGGCAGATAATTCTCATGTTATCAGTACTTTGGTAGAGGATAAGCCTGGTGTACTTCAAAAGGTTGCAAGCTTATTTACAAGACGTGGATTTAACATTGACAGCATTACTGTAGGTTCATCTGAAGTGGAAAACTTATCCAGAATGGTCTTTGTTGTAAAAGGCGATGAAAAGGTCTTGGAACAGGTTATCAAGCAATTGCACAAGCTTGTTGATGTTGTTAAGATCAAGGACCTTGATCCTGAATTTGTATTAAAAAGAGAGCTTTGCCTTGTAAAGGTAAAGACAGGCAATGAAAAGGCAAGGTCAGAGGTCATTCAATATGCAGATATCTTTAGGGCAAAAATAATTGATGTCTGTGATGATAACCTTACAATAGAGCTTACAGGCAATCCTACAAAGATCGATTCTTTCATAAGGTTGCTTAAGCCATTTGGAATTAAGAAGATTGCTAGAACAGGCCCTACTGCTGTTGCTAGAGGTCATCATTAGCTCCACCTTTTACGAGCCTTCGGCTCGCAAAAGCTGGACCAAAATTTTTATTTCATTTTGGGAGTTTTTATCCCTACTCTTTTTTTATATATTTTTTCATTT
>CAMODR010000166.1 GCA_946611495.1 uncultured Methanobrevibacter sp.
AATATTTAAAATCAGAAGTCAAAGTTCAGATTTTAGTTTTATGTTTTATTAAACTGATTTCTTGCTTTGACTTTTATTAATAAGGAGGTAAAAATGAGTACAATTGCAGCTATATCTACGGCTACAGGTAATGGAGGAATTGGGATAGTTAGAATGAGTGGTAAAAAATCATTTGAAATATTAAATAAAATATTCAGACCAATTAATAAAAATGACGCAGAAATAAAAGGATATACAATGAAATTTGGATATATTTATGATCCAAAAACAAATGAAAAAATAGATGAAGTTATTGTATCTTATTTTGTAAGTCCAAAAAGTTATACAACTGAGAATATGTGTGAAATAAATTCACATGGTGGAAGTATTGTTGAAAGAAAGATTCTTGAATTGTGTATAGAAAATGGGGCAGAGTTAGCAGAACCAGGTGAATTTACTAAAAGAGCATTTCTTGGAGGAAGAATTGATTTAGCTCAGGCTGAGTCAGTTATCGATTTAATAAATTCTAAATCTGATAATGAGGCAAGAGCATCAATTAATCAATTAGAAGGTAATTTATCTAAAAAAATACACATAATTAGAGAAAAATTATTGGATGTAATGGCAGATATAGAAGCAAATATTGATTATCCAGAATACGATATTGAACAAATTACAAATGATAAAATAAAATATGTGTTAAACGAAATAAAGCTAGATTTAACAAATTTATCCGACACATTTGAAAATGGTAAAATATTAAAAGAAGGCGTAAAAACAATTATCTTAGGAAAGCCAAATGCAGGCAAATCTTCTTTGTTAAATACAATATTAAAAGAGGAAAGGGCAATTGTAAGTGAATACGCAGGAACAACAAGAGATACAATCGAAGAGTTTGTAAATATTGATGAAATTACTCTAAAATTAATAGACACAGCTGGTATTAGAAAAACAGACGATAAAATAGAGGAGATAGGAGTAAAAAGAGCTTTAAAACTATCTGAGGATGCTGATTTAATTATTGCAATTTTTGACGGATCAAAAGAATTGGATGAGGAAGATTTTGAAATTTTAAATATTCTTAAAAATAAAAAAGCAATTATTTTATTAAATAAAAAGGATATAGGGGATATAAATTTAGAAAAAAATCATTATTTAAAAGATGCATTTGAAAATATAATAAAAATATCTGCTAAAACAGGGGATGGAATAGAAGAACTTTATAAAAAAATATCTGAATTATTTAAAACAAAAGAAATTACTTTGAATGATGGGGTTATTATAACAAATATTAGACACAAAAGTCAAATTGATAAAGCAATAAATAGTGTAAATGAGGCTATTACATCTAATGAAGCTGGAATGCCTATTGATATTGTTAGTATTCCGATCAAACAAATTTTAAATGATTTATCTGCCATTACAGGCGAAGATGTATCTGAAGATATTATAAATGAAATTTTCTCTAAATTCTGTTTAGGAAAATAGAAGCATGAGAATCAAAAATAATGCGATTTTATAAAATGGATATAAAATTAGTTGCACAAACGATAAAAAAACATTAAAATGGATTTTCAAAAGAATTATAAGTAGAGAGATATAAGATATAGATAATAAAATTACATGTGAAAATAAAATAGAAAATAAATGATATTATGTAAACAAAAAGGAGTGTAGAATTAATGAGCTATTATGCAGGAAAATATGATATAGCAGTTGTTGGAGCAGGGCATGCAGGATGTGAAGCCGCTTTAGCTGCTGCAAGAATGGGAATGAAAACTTTAATGTTTTCAATAAGTCTAGAGGCTGTTGCTAATATGCCTTGTAATCCACATATTGGTGGAAGTTCAAAAGGTCATCTTGTTAGAGAAATTGATTGTTTAGGGGGGGAAATGGCAAAAAATATTGATAAAACTCTTATTCAATTAAGAATGTTGAATACATCTAAAGGACCTGCTGTTTATTCTCTAAGGGCACAAGCTGATAGAAAAATGTATCAAATGGAAATGAAACATACAATAGAAAAGCAAGAAAACTTATTTATGAAACAAGCAGAGATTGTTGATATAAAAGTAGAAGATGGTAAGGTAAAATCGATTGAAACTAATGTTGGGGCAATTTATGATGTTGATGCAATTATTTTAGCAACAGGTACATACTTAAAAGGAAAAATTCATATAGGTGAAAAATCATTCGAAAGTGGACCAGATGGTGTGTTTCCTTCAGTGCAATTATCTGATACATTAAAGAAATTAGGCATTGACCTTGTAAGATTTAAAACAGGAACTCCAGCCAGAATTAATAGAAAAAGTGTGGATTTTTCAAAAATGGAAATTCAAGAAGGTGATAGTAAACTAACTGCCTTTTCATTCGAAGACAAGCTAGATGAGAAGATTGAACAATTACCATGCTATCTAACTTATACAAACAGTAAAACACATGAAATAATAAGGAAAAACTTACATCGTTCTCCGCTATATTCGGGAAAAATTGAAGGAACTGGTCCAAGATATTGTCCTTCAATTGAAGATAAGGTTGTTCGTTTTGCAGATAAAGAAAGACATCAGATTTTTATTGAACCAATGGGACGAAATACTGATGAAATGTATGTTCAAGGAATGAGTTCGTCATTACCTGAAGATGTTCAAATTGAGATGTACAGGTCGATTGCAGGATTGGAAAATGTTGAATTTACAAGACCTGCATACGCAATAGAATATGATTGTATTGATCCTTCAGAATTAAAATTAAGTTTGGAACATAAAAATATTCAAAACCTATTTTTTGCTGGTCAAATTAATGGGACTTCTGGTTATGAAGAAGCTGCTTCACAAGGAATCATAGCCGGGATAAATGCCGCATTGAAGCTAAAAGGGGAAGAACCGGTGATATTAGATAGATCTCAAGCGTATATAGGTGTTTTGATTGATGATATCGTAACAAAGGGAACAAACGAACCTTATAGAATGATGACTTCTAGGGCAGAATACAGATTACTTTTAAGACAAGATAATACAGATTTAAGACTTACTGATATAGGGTATAAAGTTGGGTTAATATCAGAAGACAGGTATAAAAAATTCTGCGAAAAAAGAATGAAGATAGCAGATGAAATTGAAAGATTAAGAAAAACTACTATTAAGCCAACAGCTCAAGTTAATGAGTTTTTAAATAATAATAATTCTTCTGTTTTAAATGGTGGAATTAAGCTTATAGATTTATTAAAAAGAAGCGAATTAAACTATGAAATGTTAGCTGAAATAGATGAAAATAGACCGGCTTTAACTCCTGAGGAAGCTGAAGAAGTTGAAATTCAGGTTAAGTATGAAGGATATATAAAATTACAAGAAGCTCAAGTAGAAAAATTTAAAAAATTAGAGAAAAAGAGAATTCCAGATGATATTGTTTATTCTGAAATTAAAGGATTAAGGTTGGAGGCAAGACAAAAATTAGATAAAATAAGACCACTTTCTATTGGGCAAGCTTCAAGAATATCAGGCGTTTCACCTGCTGATATCAACGTTTTACATATATATATTGAGCAGGAAAAAGCTAAAAACAATTAAAATAGTATAGTTATTAAAAACAGTAAATTAAAGGAGATAAAATTGATGGAATATAGTGAATTTTCCCGAAAATTGATAGATTTAGGAGAAAAAATCAATGTTAATATTAATAAAAAACAAGCGGAAGAATTATTTAGATATATGAATTTATTGATAGAATGGAATGAAAATGTTAATTTGACTGCAATAACTGAGCCAAATGACGTGATTTTAAAGCATTTTATTGATTCTATTACTATTGAACAATATATTGAAAAAAATTCTAGATTGATTGACGTAGGAACTGGGGCAGGATTTCCAGGTATACCAGTAGGTATTTTGAGAAATGATTTAAATATTGTATTAATGGATTCATTAAATAAAAGAATAAAGTTTCTAGATACTATTATAAAAGAAAATAAATTATCAAATATCGATACTATTCACAGCAGAGCTGAAGAATTAGCAAGAAATAAAGAATATAGAGGCAAATTTGATTATGCTACTTCAAGAGCAGTGGCATCCTTAAATGTTTTATTAGAATATATGGTACCTTTTGTAAAGGTTGGAGGCTGTTGTATTTGTATGAAGGGGTCTAATATTGATGAAGAAATTAGAATTTCTGAAAAAGCATTACAATTATTAAATTGCAGTATAGAGAAAATCGTGAAATTTGATTTACCAGG
>CAMODR010000167.1 GCA_946611495.1 uncultured Methanobrevibacter sp.
CTTATTTTTTAGATTATTTTAGTTTATTAAACGATTTATTGCTTTATTTTTGCCATTCATTTTTATTTCTGATGGTCTGATTAAGTTAAATTCTATTTTTTTATAGTCTATAAAGTTCCTATTTTAATTCATAAATCTTTATAGTTTATTTTTTTTAATTCAAATCAATTTTACACTCTCTTATAATTATTGATGTCTAAGTAAAGACTTTTGAGCATAAAAAGAAAAATAATTTATATTTAAAAATTAAATTATTATATATCTTTAATTTTAATAATTTTAATAAAAGTAAAATTAAATATGCTTATGTATTTTAATTTTTTTATTAAGGGATTGGCAAGTATTTATTTAAACAGATTTTATTCAGTACTTTTGAATTAATTTAAACTAAAAATTGTAAGGGGTAATAAAGATGTCAAATACTAGAAAGGTTATTTGTTTAGTGGATGGTGAGCATTATCTTCCTGTAACTAAATCTGCTGTAAGCTCCATTAATGGCATGGACCATATTGAAGTTGTCGCTCTTATATTCATCGGAGGGACTGAAAAACTTAAATCAGGTGATGAAGAGTCATATAGTGAGCTTTTAGATACTCCTGTCTACTTTGGAGAAGATAAGAGTCAAATTCCTTATAAGTTAATTGAAAAGGTTATAAACAAATATAAGGCTACACTTGTAATGGATTTGAGTGATGAGCCAGTTTTAGATTATGCTAAACGTTTTAAAATAGCATCTGTGGTCTTGTCAACTGGAGCCATTTATCAAGGCTCTGACTTTAAGTTTGAGCCATTGACTCAGTATGACATAATGGAAAAGCCATCCATTAAGATATTGGGAACTGGAAAAAGGATTGGTAAGACTGCAGTTTCAGGATATGCTGCTAGATTGATAGATAAAAACGGTTACGACCCTTGCATTGTGGCTATGGGTCGTGGAGGTCCAGAAGAGCCTGAAATCGTTCATGGCGATGAGATTGAAATAAATCCTGAATTTTTGCTTGAGCAGTCAAATAAAGGTGTTCATGCTGCTAGTGACCATTGGGAAGATGCCTTAATGAGTCGTGTCTTAACAATAGGCTCAAGACGCTGTGGCGGTGGAATGGCTGGTGATGTCTTTGTCACTAATATGGACAAGGCTGCAAGGAAAGCAAATAAGCAAGATGCAAAACTCGTTATTTTTGAAGGCAGCGGTGCAGCAATTCCTCCAATTAAGACAGACAAGTCTATTGTTTTGGTTGGCGCAAATCAGCCTATAGAGAATATAATCAGTTATTTTGGGCCTTATCGTATAATGTTAGGGGATTTGGTAATTCTTACAATGTGTGAAGAGCCAATGGCAAGCCCTGAAAAGATAAAAGAAATTGAAGACTTTGTTCATAGGATAAATAAAGATGTTGATGTGATTTCTACAGTCTTCAGGCCAAAGCCTTTAGGAGACATTAAAGGAAAGAAAGTCTTATTCATTACAACCGCTCCTGAAGCAGTTAGAGATGTTTTGACTGGTTATCTTGAGGATACATATCAATGTGAAGTTGTTGGATTAAGTCCACATCTTTCCAATAGGCCTCTTCTTCAGGAGGATATTGAAAAGTATAAGAATGATGTTGATTGCATAATCACTGAGCTTAAGGCCGCTGCTGTTGATGTAGTTACAAGAGAGGCTATAGACTCTGGTATCGAACTTATTTACTGTGATAATATTCCAGTTCCAATCAGCGGTAATGATAATGACCTTAAAGAGGCCATTTTGAAAGTGGTTGATGATGCTATTGAGGACTTTGCATTCAATGTAATTTTAGATTGATTTTATCAGTTTTTAAATATGATATTGTTTATTTAGGAATTTTTTTATTTCCTTTATTTTTTATATTTTTATATTTTTTTAATTTTTAAATTCTTTTATATTTTTATAATTTTTAATACTTATTCTAAATTCTTTAATTTATTTTTTAAGTGATATTATGTCTGATGGCGAAAAGAAAGATATTGGTTCATATGACTTTCCTTCAAGGGTTCAAAAGGGATTGGACTTACTCCATAAGGATTCAAATAAGGCATTAGAGTTATTTGATGATGTTTTAAATGATTTCTTTATGTTTGATCCTGATGAAATTAATGAAAAGGGCTACTCTTCATTAATCATAAATTCATTGAATGCTAAAGGATCAATTTTAAATGCATATGATGATATTGATAATGCAGAAGAATGCTTTGATTTAGTTTTAAATGATTATGACAGTCAAGATTTTACTTCCCTTATAAATAAAGCTTTAATATTGAGAAAAAAGATGCATTTAGAAGAATCATTGGATTATTATGATAAAATTTCTGATGCTTATCCAAATAAAAGAGAATTAGTCTTGGCTTGGAAAAGTGAAGTCTATGATGACTTAAAAATCAAATTATCCCAAGCTAATTTGGATGATTATGATAATGGTGCAAAGGAGTTGGTTGAAAAAGGATTGTCATTTAAGGATAAAAATCTTGTTTTAGATGCCTTGAATTCCTATCAAGAGGCTATTGAAATAGATTCAAGCTGTAAATATCTAGTAATGAGCCTAATGGATGATGTCAAAAAGGAATTCTTTAAGATTTTTCTTTATGAGGATATAGATATTAATGAGAATAGTCTCTCTCAAAAAAAGGTAAGCGTCTTGCATTATTTGTTCATTAAGAATAATCTGTTCTATGCATATATGCTTAATGAGGAAATTTTAGAGGAAAACAATAATGACTTATTTGCATTGAATGCAAAAGGAATGATATTTTTCTTCTTGGATGATTGTGATTTAGCTATTGAATGCTTTAATAAATGTATTGAATTAGATGATAGGTATCTTTATCCATATTTCAATAAGGCAATTGCGCTAGCAAGAGCAAAGAGACTTGATGAGGCAAGGGAGTCTTATGGGTATATTAAGGCATTGCCTGATATGATTTCTAATCCTAATGAAGAGGAAATGAGCATTTATAATAGAGCTATAATTGCTAATGCTATGTATTCATTAGGCTTTTAGATTCTTTATTTTTTGATATTTAAAAATCCAACTGTTCTGCTATGCACATTTTACAAACAGCATTAGGCGAATCGATATTTGCATCCTTTACTGGACAATAATAATTTCCATTTATTATTTCCACTTGAAGAGATCCTGGAAATGGAGTGCCTACTGGATGGATAGGTTCCCTAAGAAGGAATGTGGTGTATAATGAGACTATTGCATAAATCAATGGGAATTTGGTCTTATGGCTCATTGAATTTGCATCTTCATAGGATTTTAATGTGGCTACTGCATCAATGAACTCTTCCTTATCAATTCTATGAGTATAATGTTTATTATTGTCTCTTATCTCTTTTATGCGCCCTAGGAAGTATTTTGCATAAACGCCATGGCTTTTCTTTTTATAGCTGTCCTGAACATATTTGCTGTCCTCTATCATCTCAGCATTGACTTCCATCAAATCGAATACTGAAATGGTTCCAGCATAGTCCTTTAGAATATCTAAAAGAACATCATTTGATATTTTTTCTTCTGAGATAACTGTTTTTGAAAATTCATCATACATATCTGATGGTGTAGACATCAATTCACCTTGTCGTTTAGCTATTTTTTTAAAGTTGTTTTTTTAAAGTTGTTTTTTTTTTAATTGTTTTTTCTAATTAGTTTATTTAATTTTATTTTATTTTATTTTATTTTAGTTTATTTAATTTTATTTAATTTTATTTTATTCTTTATTTAAAATGTCTTCTAAAATTACTGTAGCAGATTCCACTAGTTTAGGACATAATTCTGTAAAAAGATTATTTTCTTTTGCATAATTTATGCCTTCTTGAGTTTTTATATCGCAATTTAATAGTTCATTACATATATAAGACCCGTTTCTTCTTTCAAATTCCTCTAAAAACTCACTACATATGGCATCTGATTTAAGTTTGCTTTCAGTATCTCCAAGTTCACTTTGACCATATTTTAATCCTAAAACCATTAATGCTCCTGTGCAAGCACCACACACTTCTCCTTTACGCATTCCGCTACCGAAACATCCTCCTATTTTAAGTGCTTGTTTTTCATCAAGACCTAAATCTTCTGAAAAACTTGCAAAGACTGATTGTGCACAGTTAAATTTTGATTCAAAGTATTTTAATGATTTTTTGACATGTGACATAATATCCCCTAAAACTAATTTTT
>CAMODR010000168.1 GCA_946611495.1 uncultured Methanobrevibacter sp.
TTATTTATTATTTATTCAATTTTACATTTAGTGATAAAATGGAAATTACAGGAATTGTTACAACAGGTTTAGGAAAGGCAGCTTTCTTTTTAGGTCAAGACTTTTACAAGAATCAATTCAATGAGAAATGCGGTTTCATCCCATTTCCAGGAACTTTAAATCTCATTGTAGAAGAAGATAAGCTAGACGACATAAGACTTATGAAAGACAGTTGCAAAAATGTCATAAAGCCAGATCAAGGATTTGGTGGAGTCAGGTACATTAAGGCTCATATAAATCAAGACATTGTTGGAGCAATCGTATTTCCAGATAAGACAAGTCATGATGAAAACTATTTGGAATTTATCTCTAAGGACAAACTGAGAGATAAATACAATTTTAAGGATGGAGATGAAGTTATAATCACAATAGATATTTAATATTTTTATTTAATTAATATGATTTATCTAATTAGAATATTTTCATATAACTTATCTATTATTTTTATTTAATTAATATGATTTATCTAATTAGAATATTTTCATATAACTTATCTATTAAAAATTTCATTATAATTTCTTAGTTAGGGGGCTTATTATGAAAAAGTGTAGCAAATGCAGTGCAATAAATCCAGATAATGCTCAATTTTGTCATAATTGTGGTTCTAAGGAATTTATTAAATCTGAGTCTAATAAAAAGATATGTGCTAAATGTGGAGAGGAGAATTTAAAGGACTCTAAATTCTGTCATAGTTGTGGTGCAAGTTTAGATTCCTCTAGTTTTGATAATAATGGTGGATCTAGTTCTAATTCTGATTCTAGTACTATCCAAACAGGTCCTTTTACAAGTCCTCATAAGCATGATCCTAGTTTTTCAGGCTCTACAGGCAATACAGGACCTACTTTCCAAAAATCTAATTCTCAATATTCTTCAAATACTAATTCTAACTCTAGCTCAAGTACAAATACAACATCTTCAGGTAGCCTTTTAGATAAATTCAACAGCATGGGAACTTTTAAAAAGGTTATTACAGCCTGTTGTGCAGTATTCATTATCCTAATGATTTTGTCTTTAGTGAGTAATTTAGTTTTGGGAATCCCTTTGGATCCATATGTAGAAGAGAAATCTTCTTTTTATGATTATTCTAATTTAGACCTTAATGGAGATGGAGCTTTAGGATTAGATGAACTAAGTATCGAATACACTAATATGAGCAGTTATGACCTTAATAAGATATTTAATAATAGTGATAATAATCATAATGGGGTGATAGCTGGAGCGGAATATGATATGTTCCACTATAGAATTAATAAATATTTCGAGGACTTGGAAAAAGAAAAGAAAAAAGCCCAAGAATCCAAAAGTACTAGTTCTAGCTCTAGCAGCTCTAGTTCTAGTTCCAGTCATAAGTCTAGTGGATCAAGCAGCAGCTATTCAGATGGTGGTGAAACTTGTCCATATTGTGGTTCAGAGGCGATTTATGAATCAGGTGGATACTATAAGTGTGCTGAATGTGGACGTACAATCTATAGTCCTGATGATTTGGAATTAAATTATGAAGAAGGCTATATGGACTTGATTGTTCCTGTGGCCATCTATTAACTTTTTTTAATGTATTTATATTATAAGGCTTGTTTGTTTCTACCCTATCTTTTTTTAAATGAATTATTTTTAAATAAGCATTTTTTTATATTTTTTCAAGACAAGAATGTTTATAATGTGCTTTTAATAAATCTATTTTTCATATTTCTTCAATAACTCTCTATAATTGCCGATTTGCAATTCAAGACTAGTCACATTTGCCTTATTGTCTTTAGCTATTTGCTTTTGAGATTCAATCAACTCATTAATGCTTTGCTCTTGTTTTTCTATGATTGAATCCTTTTGTGCAAGCAAGCTGTCATAGGTTTTAGTTATCTTCTTTAGCTGCA
This sequence comes from uncultured Methanobrevibacter sp., assembly GCA_946611495.1. GTDB lineage: Archaea > Methanobacteriota > Methanobacteria > Methanobacteriales > Methanobacteriaceae > Methanobrevibacter. The sequence goes on from CAMODR010000168.1 coordinate 1,911, forward strand.
ATTCAAGATTGTCTGTATTGTTTTTTACCTGCTCCTTATAGTCATCAATAAGGCCTCTTAGGTAATTGATTTGGTCTTGCTTGTCGTTTATGATTGAGACCTTTTCCTGGATTTTAGCTTCAAGGTCATCCATTTCCTTAAGTCTGCTTTTTTCATAATTTCTTGTATTGCTTATCTTAAGGTCAAGCTTCTCATTTTCAAACTTGTATCTTAATACTGTGCTGTTGAGCCTATTTATCTTTTCGTCCTTTTTAAGTGATGATTCATTAAGCTCTTCAAGCTCTACCTTTTTAAGCTCTAAGTCATTTGATAGGTCACTTGCTTGTTTTTCCTTTAGGGAGAGTTCATATTCGATGACTTGCTTTTCCTCATCCTTAATCTCAAGCCTTTCCTTAAGGCTTTCAATTTCTGATTTTAATTCATCTATTTCCTTTTTAAGTCTTTGGTTATTCTTATTGTTGTTTCTGCTTCTGTTTCTTTTAGATGAATTTTGATTTTCGCTCATGTTAAGTCTCCCTTAAGGCAATATAAAAATAGTAGATTTAAAATTTGTTAAAAATAAATAAAAAAAGAAAATAATAGTTTTAAACTATTATTGAATTAATTTGATTGTTTATTCAGCATACTCAAATGCAGCCATAGCCTTTACGATTTTTCCATCGTCTAAAGGTTTAGCTTGTAATTGTAATCCTACAGGAATGCCATCCACTTCACCTGCTTTTAGGCTTGCTGCTGGAATACCTGCTAAGTTAGCGATTACAGTTAATACGTCGTATGCATACATTTCCATAGGTTCTAACTCTTCACCAAGTTTGTGTGGTAATTTAGGTACAGTAGGACCTACAATCAAGTCAACGCCTTCAAGCATTTCATTGATTTCGTTTCTAATGAGTGATCTTGCTTGGAGAGCTTTTTGATAGTATTTTCCGCTGAACTCTTTTTGTGAAATGTATGAACCCATTTGGATTCTTCTGAGAACTTCTCCACCACATACTTCTTCGATTCTGGAACCGTATTTTCTTCCATCGTATTTTCTGGTTGCAGAGAAGAATTCTACATAGTTAATGAGATAGTAAGTAGGTAAACAAATGTCAATATGATCAAAGCTAAGCTCTACCACTTCAGCACCTAAGGATTCGAGTTTTGCTACAGAATCATCAATGATTGCATTGATTTCGTCATTGGTTACTTCCTTAAACTCTTTACAGGTAGCTATTTTCATGCCTTCTAAAGGTTTTTCTTGGCCTTTTACAGATTGAGCTATTTCAGTAAAGTTAGGAGCGTCCCAATCTAATGTGGTACATTCGGTCTTGTCATATGCAACGATTGTATCTAATGCAAGGGTAATTCCTGTAACATCACGAGCCATAGGACCAATTTGGTCAAGACTCATTGATAAGTCAAGCAATCCTTGTCTTGAAACTGCACCATAGGTAGGTTTCATACCATATACTCCACAATGGGAAGATGGGTTTCTGATGGATCCACCAGTGTCTGAACCTATTGCAATGTCACACATGCCAGCTGCAGCTGCTGCAGCGCTACCTCCACTTGAACCACCAGGGATTCTTCCAGGTGCTGCAGGGTTATTTACAGCTCCATAGTATGAGGTTTCAGTAGAGCTTCCTGCTGCAAACTCATCCATATTGTTGATTCCGATGATGATTCCGTCTTCAGCCTTGATAAGCTTTACCACAGTTGCATCATAGCTTCCGATATAGTCTTCTAATGTTTTACTTGCAGCAGAGATAATGAAGTCTTCCACATTAATGTTAGCCTTAATACCGAATACTAATCCAGCAAGAGCTCCAACCTCTTCGCCAGCCTTGATTTTAGCATCGATTTCTTCAGCTTTAGCGATTGCTTCTTCTTTATTTATTTCAAGAAAAGCGTTAATATCTTCGTTTTTCTCTTCGATAACTTTTATATAAGCTTCAACATTTTCCTTTGCGGTTATTTCTTGATTTTTAATAGCATTTAATTTTTCAAGGATATTCATTAAAACACCTTTTTTTCGAATATTAAATAATTATGTAATTGTAATTCTCTTAATCTCTTAATATTTTTGAGTTGTAGAGTAATTGTAATTCTCTTAATCTCTTAATATTTTTGAGTTATAGATTTATGATAATTATAAAAAACAGTTTTAAAATTATTTAAAATACATATTTTTTATATAATAATATAACTATATTTTTCATATTTTAAATAATATTTGGTAAATTTATAAAATTAG
>CAMODR010000169.1 GCA_946611495.1 uncultured Methanobrevibacter sp.
CCGACAGCACCGGTGATTCCCATAACGATCATATATTTAATTATTGCATCAATGACTGAAAATAATGTGGATATTCCAGATACTGTAAATCCTGTAAGTCCTCCAAGAGGTCCCATAAGGGCTCCTCCTCCAATGGTGACTAAAATGATGAACAGTATTGCTGCTACGATTGTTCCAAATGCTCCTGCAAGTGCTGCATTCCACATTCCACCAAAGACTCCTTGGTGTGCCATATAACCTACTATAAATCCTACGATTAGCAATCCATAAAATTCATATCGTCCAAATATTAAATAAACTATTAAGGTTAATATAAATCCAAAAATCACTGTACTCCATTTAGCCATTTTTATCACCATATTAATTTAAAACATATCCTTATATAAATCTTGATTATTTTTTTACTTTAAGGTTTTTTGCCTTTATTTTCTTTTTCTGTTTCATTATTTTTGGCTTTTAGTAAAACTCTTTGCCTTCCATTTCTTCTTTGATTTTATCTAAAACAGCTCTATGCATTCTTTTTGTAAATTCTGCCCTATCGTCTTGATGTAAGACTTCAAGGTATCCTTGTGAGACAAGATTAAATGCAAAAGGGGTAGGAATGATTGTATTGATGGTCTTGATTTCCATCTCTCCACTGCTTATCCATGAAATGACTCTTTTTGCATTTTTAATATCCATATAATCTTCAGTGGCTTCCCTTCTTGATTCCTTAAGGATTGGGAAATTATTGTCCATCTCTTGGATGTGCTTTAGGAGTATTTTTCCCCTTACCTGTTGGCGGCCAACAGACTTTTCATGGCCTTTGTATCTTCTTAAGGTCATGAGAGACCGTCCTGCACAGTGTCTGAATCTGCTTGCAAGTGTTTCTGTCTTGTCAAGTGACTTTATCAAAATGTTTTCAAAGTTTTGAGGATTTAGTCTTTTTAAGGCTTCAAGAGCTCCCATTTTTCCATCAGAACTTAAATAGAAACCATTATCTGTAATTGATATTGTAATGTTTCTCTTATTTAGGTCTGACGCTAGAAATGCAACTGCTCTAGCTATTGCATCATTGGTCTTCCTTCCGAAAAGGCTATGGAAAACAACGAATTTGCGACCTCCAAATCCTGTGTAATATTCTACAAGCAGCTTTCTTTTATGAGGTATCTGAGCATACAAGTATTGTTCATTGAAGTATTCATAGATTGAGTTTGCAGCAAATTCATCTACATAAAGATATTCGTATAAGAATTCCATTATCTCCTCCTTAGACCTTCCATACTGGAATTTGCTGTCAAGTATGTCTCTAAACCTTTGAATATCCAATGCAAGGTCAAATGCAAGAGGCAATTGCTCTGAATACCATGATGGAATTGAAGGAGGTCCAGATGCAGGGGATACATTTATTGTCATTCCCTTTCCATACTTGAACTTGTATGTTCTTCCTCCAAGAACAAAGCTGTCTCCTTTCTTTAGCTTCTCCATAAAGTCCTCTTCAACTTTTCCAATGACTTCCCCATCACATTTGACGATTACTGCAGAGTGATCTGGTATAGTACCGATATTGGTTGAATAAAGCATTCTGGCTAATTTTCCTCTCTTTCCAAAGGTGTTTTCCTTATAATCTATCCAAATCTTGGCATAGACATATCTCTCTTCAAGCTCAACATATTCTCCAGCAAGATAGCTTAAGACATCCTCATAGTCGTCTCTTGAAAGGTCCTTATAGCAATAGCTTTTTCTAATGACATCATATGCATAGTCAATATCCCATGGGTTCTCTATTCCCATTCCATAGATATGCTGTGATAGAACATCTAAACAGTTCATTGGAATCTTGATATTGTCGATTTTGCCTTCTTTTGCGTTTTTTAGTAGAACGCTACATTCGACAAGCTCGTCCCTATCTGTAACTATTATTCGTCCTTTGGATTTCTCATGCAATCTGTGTCCGCTTCTTCCGATTCTCTGCAGCGCCCTTGAAACTGATTTTGGAGAGTTGATTAGAATGACAAGGTCGATATATCCAATGTCAATTCCTAATTCAAGGGATGTGGATGAGACAACGGCCTTCAATTCTCCCTTTTTCAGCTTTTCTTCTGTTTCTAACCTTAACTCTTTTGATAGGGAAGAGTGGTGCGCCATGATATTATTGCTATTGAAATGCTCTCCATAGAGTTTTTTAAGATTATAAACGTATCTCTCAGTTGCGCTACGGGTATTTGTAAAAATCAGGCTTGTCTTATGTTCCATTATCAAGTCATCAAGCATAGCATAGGTTGCAAGGCGAGTGTCTTCGCTGTCTGCAATTACAATGTCATCAACAGGGGATATGACTTCTATATCCAGTTCCTTCAGGTAGTTTATGTCTACAAGAACACAGTCCCTTTCTACTCCATATTCATATCCTACAAGGAATCTTGCAACCTCATCAAGGGGAGAAACTGTTGCAGATAGTCCTATTCTTGTAAATCCTCCTATTAAATGATGCAGACGTTCAAGGGATAAGCTTAAGTGAACTCCCCTTTTATTCTCTGCAAGGGAGTGGATCTCATCTACAATAACATATTTCACATGGGATAACTTTTCTCTAAACTTTGGAGCAACAAGCAAGATTGAAAGGGTTTCTGGAGTTGTGATGAGAATATGTGGAGGATACTTTAGCATTTTATTTCTTTGGTATTGGCTTGTATCTCCAGTTCTCACTGCTTTTCTTATATTCAATGGCTTTTTAGCTATTTTCTCTATTTCTTTAAGAGGCTCTTCAAGATTTCTCTCAATATCATTGTCCAATGCCTTAAGGGGAGATATGTAAATGCAGTAAACCTTATCTTCAAGTTTGCCATTGTCTGCAAGTTCAGTCAGTTCGTTTATGACTGATAGGAATGCAGTAAGTGTTTTTCCAGATCCTGTTGGTGATGATACGAGTATGTTATTTCCCTTCTGTATCTCTGGAATTGATTGTTTTTGTGCTGGTGTAAAGTCATCAAACTTATTGTCAAACCATTCTTTAACATAAGGGTGGAGATTTTTGTAAATCTGCTTTTTAGAATAGCTTTTTGTTTGTTTTCGTATCATAGTATCATTGGTGATGTTTTTAGAATATTTGAAGTTTTGTTAGTATTTCAGTTTTTAGTTATTGCATAAATCTTTTATTCATATTTCCTTTCTAATAGGATATTCTTCTGTTATATTCATTTATTATATACTTCATTTATTTTATAGTTTAGTTTTTATTTATTCAAATTAATTTAAATATTAGTTTTAACTAAAATATTAGTATATTTATTGAAATATTTTATAAGAATCATATTGATTTGCGCATTATAAGATTGTTTTAATGTTTATAGTTTTAAGAGGTTTTCATATGGTTGAAAAATTATCTATTGAAGAAGCTATTGAAAAATTACAAGATGAAGATGTTGAAAATAGAAAATTGGCAATTAAGAGTCTAGAAAGAGTTAATGATGAATCAATCATTGAACCTTTAATAGAAGCTACAAAAGATGATAATCCAAAGGTAAGGTTTGGAGCTGCAGAGATTTTAGGAAATATTGGTGATGCTGCAGTAGACAAGTTAATTGATGAGTTTGAAAAGGAATCTGGAACCAATAAACGTTTCTTAGCTGTTGCAATTCAAAAAACAAAAAGCCCAAAAGCTATTGAACCATTTGCAGAAGCAGTCAAGGATGAGGACTTCGGTGTTCGTAAAGTGGCTGTAAGAACATTAGGTGAGCTTAGGGCAATAGATAAGATTGATGAAATTGCAGGATGCTTGGAAGATGAAGACGGTGGTGTCAGAAGCAATGCAATCTTTGCTTTAGGTGATTTGGCTACAGAAGAATCCATTAAAATAATCAAGGCTGCAAGACGTAAGGAAAAGGATAAGGACTTTAAGAAGTACTGCAATAAGGCAATAAAATCTGCTGAAAAGATTATGAAATCTGGAGGCAAGGTTAAAAAGTCTAAAGGCCAACCTATGAGCACAATTAAGGAAATGGAAAAAACAGATGTGGAAGCTGCAATTAAGGCTTATGAAGTTCATGTAAGTGAAGGCAGTACCAAAGATGCTCCTTACAAACGTTTAGCTATTTTGTATAGAAAAACCAATGATTTTGATAATGAAATCAGGATCTTGGAAACCGCTATTGATGTTTTATCTAA
>CAMODR010000170.1 GCA_946611495.1 uncultured Methanobrevibacter sp.
TTTTTTTTATTCTTTTTCTTTTTAAATTTAATTCATTTACATTTAATTTTTCTTTATATTTTTTAATATTTCTTAAATTAGTTAACCTATGTAAATTGTTTAGATATCTAAAGAAATTTAGGTTATCCAAAACTTTATATAGTTTTTTTATTAAATATAATATCAGTATAATATTGATTTAATAATTTAATCAATATCAATTTAATTAGTTATTTTTTAAATAACAATAAAATATAAGGGAATAATAATTTTAATAGGTGCATTTCATGGCTCGTGAATTAAGTGAAAATATTGAAGAATATTTGGAAACCCTTTACAAGTTTGGAAGTAAAGATTCCTATGTGTCCACTACCACCTTATCAAAGGAATTAGGTATTGCTCCAGGTAGTGTAACTCAAATGCTTAAAAAGTTAGAGGATATTGGTTACATTGAATATGTTCCATATAAAGGAGCTTTCTTAAGTGCAGAAGGTAATAAGATAGCTCAAAAAATTACTAGGAAACACAGAATCCTTGAAAGGTTCTTGAAAGATGTATTAAACATCAAGGATGAGAACTTGCATGCTCAAGCTTGTGAAATGGAACATTCATTGTCTGATGAGGCTGAAAGAGCTATATGCCATATGTTGGAACATCCAGACACTTGCCCTGATGATAATCTTATTCCTGCTTGTGACTTTAATTTTGCAAACTGTGAAGACTGTTTAAATGATCATTTGGATATTGATGACATTGAAGTAAGGGACTTTAACTTATTCTCCATTTCCCAATTGGCAAAAGGGGAAGAAGGCGAAGTCTTATTTATACGTGGTCATGATGATGTCTTATCCCAAACATTGGATGTAGGCATTACAATTGGTTCAAGAATCAGAATAGAAGATTCTGACAATTCTGAGACTTATTTAGTTCGTGTAAATGATTCTACTGTTGAGCTTTCCAGAAACTTGGCAGATAATATCTTTATTAACAGTTATAATTAAATAATTATTTAATTTAACTTCTTTTTTTATTATTTTACTTATTTTATATTTTTAATCTATTTTTGTTCTTTTTTTATGATCCAATATTTTTTTATTTAGATTCTTTGTTTTTATTGGTTTCAGTAACTATTTCATACAAACTTATTTAATTTATTAATTAAATATTTATAAAATGAATAAAAAATAATTATTTTTATCTGATTTAATTATTTAAATTATTATAGACTATTGTTAATTCAATTAATAATTATTCTAATCAATTTTATTATAGATTTATAGGTGTTTAAATGCGTGGAGACTTATGTGATGGAATAGTTACAATCACTATCGAACCTGGTAATGAAAGGGCTGTTTCACTTAATCAAAAAAGCCAATTCGGTAAATTATCTGAAGACTGTTTAGAGCTCTCACTTATGGAAGCTGCTTACTTAATGGAAAGCGGACGTTTAGATATTTATGAAGATGACACTAAATGTGAAATGCCTTATGTCATAGACATGATTAAGGATCAAAATCTTTATGGAAAATATCTTGTTTATAGAGACTTGAAGAATAGAGGTTACATTATTAAGACAGGCTTCAAATACGGTTCTGAATTTAGATTATATGAAAGGGGAACCGGTCCTGGAAAGACTCACTCTGATTTCCTTGTAAAGGTATTGTATGAAACAAATGAAGTGAATGTCTTAGATTTTGCAAGCTATGTCAGAGTCTCTCACGGAGTAAATAAGAAATTATTGCTTGCTGTTGTTGATGATGATTTGGATGTGACTTATTATAATATTGAATGGACTCGTCCATAGCTATTTGAAAGCTTATTTTGAAATATTTTTAATCAGATATATTAAGAGTTATTGAAAAATATTTTAATCTAATAAATTAAGAATTATTGAAAAATATTTTTATCTGATATATTAAAATTATTGAAAAATATAAAAGAAAATTTTAGTCAATTATATTAAAGAAACTATTAATATTTCAATAGTTTTAAACAACAATCTATAATTAAAATTATCAAGTATTTAATTTAAAAGAATGAAAAGAATTTTAGGTGATTTTGTGATTGATCCATGGGCATCATTTGCACTAGATTATGATAAATTAGTTAATCAGTTTGGTATAAAGAAGTTTGATGAAGTTTTAGATTCTATAGAAGACCCTGCAAGACTCATGAAAAGAGGTGTGATCTTTGGGCATCGTGATTTTGATAAGTTGGTTCCAACAATCAATGCTGGAAAGGACTTTGCAGTTATGACTGGTATGATGCCAAGTGGTCAAATGCATATTGGTCATAAGATGGTTATAGATCAACTTAAATGGTATTTTAAAAAAGGAGCAAGCTTATCCTTATCAATTGCAGATATGGAATCATATGCTGCAAGAGGAATTAGCTTTGAAAAGGCAAAGGACATTGCTGTCAATGAATATCTAAAGAATTACATTGCCTTAGGCCTTGACCTTACAGCAGATAATGTGAATGTTTATCTTCAATCCCAAAACAAGACATTGAATGACTTGACATTTAAGCTTGCAAAAAAGGTCAATTTTAATAATATGCATGCTATTTATGGATTTAACGAAAGCACAAACATTGCACACTTGTATGTTCCTTTAGTTCAAGTGGCAGATATCTTGCTTCCACAGACTGAAGAGTTTGGAGGTCCTAAACAGGTAATTGTACCTGTAGGTGTAGATCAGGACCCTCACCTTAGATTGACCAGAGACATTGCTGCAAAGATGAATGAGGGGTATGGATTCATTGCACCTGCTTCTACCTATCATAGGTTCTTGACTGGTCTTACTGGAGATAAGATGTCAAGCAGTAAGCCAAACACTGCAATTTACTTGAATGAAACTCCTAAACAAGCTGAGAAAAAAGTTAAGTCTTCCAAAACAGGTGGAAGGGAAACTCTTGATGAGCAAAAGGAATTAGGCGGAAGGCCTGATGAATGTGTAATCTATGAAATGCTTGTTTATCATTTGATTGATGATGATAAGGAGCTTGATAAGATTAGGGAAGAGTGTATGAATGGAACTTTAATGTGCGGTCATTGTAAGGTTCATACAGCAGAGCTTATGAAAGACTTCTTTGAAGACTTGAAGGTTAAGCAAGAAGACTCCTTGGAAATTGCTGAATCTTTATTTGATTAGATATAAATTAATTTTCAGATTTCCTTATTTGAATTAAAAAATTCATTTGGGTGTCTTTATTCACTTTAAAAAAATTATTTTTTATTATTTATTTATTTAGGTTGATATTATGGCAGAATTTAAAAAGTATCTCAATATCATTAAGGAAGAGATTAAATTGGCTTTTTCTAATAACAAGTCTCTTTTATTCTTTTCAATATTGATTTTTATTATTCCATTGATAATAGGATATATCTATGCAGATCAAATTTCCAGTTATATTCAACCTGTTGTAGAGAATTTTGAAAAGCAAGTGGAAGATGGAACAGTGACATTGACAACCCATTCACTATTTTGGAATAATTTTAAGGTTTCACTTATTCTTTATGCTCTTTCAGCACTTGGTGCTGTCTTAGGATTAGTTGTCTTGTTGAATAATGGATTATTCATTGGATTTTATGGCAAAGGATATGATTTGGCTACTTATATTATCTTAACACTTCCTCATGGCATATTTGAGATACCTGCTATTATTATAGCTACAACTGGAGGTTTAGTCCTTCTGTCATTTTTATTGCACTTTATATACAACATAATCTATCCTGATTATTCATATACAGATATATTTGACCCTTACTTTTCTAATGTTAAGATCTCAATGAAGCAAAGATTATCTGCAGCATTTAAAAAGAATCAAAGAAAAATTAAGGAATCTTTTGTTTTGTTATGTGTTTCTGTAGTTCTTTTAATGATTGCAGCATTTATAGAAGCTAATTTAACTATTCCATTTGCATATTGGTTTGCTTCAATATTTGGAAATGCTTTGCCATTGCTTTAAGAATCTTTTTATTTTTATCAGATTCTTCTTTTATTTCATTTTATTTCATTTTATTTCATTTTATTTTATTTTATTTCATTTTATTTCATTTTATTTTATTTTATTTCATTTTATTTCATTTTATTTTATTTTATTTCATTTTATTTCATTTT
>CAMODR010000171.1 GCA_946611495.1 uncultured Methanobrevibacter sp.
TTTTAACTATTTTTTAACAACTTTTAACTATTTTTTAACAACTTTTAACTATTTTAAACTAATATTGGTATTTTAAGCTATTTTTATCTAAATATAACTATTTTTAACTATTTTTAATTATTAAATTATTAAATAGAGAGAAAAAAGAGTTCTAATAAAATTATCCTGATAAATCAAATGAGAGAAATAATGAGAGAACTGCTTAAAAAAAAGAATTAGATAAAAAGTAAAATAACTAAAATAAGTAAAATAACTAAAATAAGTAGAATAAGTAAAATAAGATAAAAAAAAGTAAAAAAAGTAAAAAAGAAAAGAATAGAAACGAAATTATGCTACATTATCGTTTCCAGTTTCAATTTTGTCGATGACCTTTTGGCCTTCGGTAGCCATATCACTAAATGCAATAATGGTTTCTTGCATTTTAGGAAGAGCTTGTTGCTTATAGTTGCTTACGTCTTCAATTGCTGCTAATGCATCATTGAATGAAGCTTTTAAGACTTCAGGAGAAATCATGGTTTCACTAGCAGATTTTTGGATTTCAGCACCTTGTTCCCTAAGGATTTTTGAAGTGGATTCAATTATTTCCTCTGTAGTGGAATTTAGCACCTTGATTTTATCCATTGCGATTTTTTGGTTATATAATGCGCTTGCAACCATTACACCAGTTCTAAGAGCAGTTACAGTAACGTTCTTTGCACGGGAAATACCGTTGATTAGCTCTTTATTGTTTCTTCTGACTACATTTAAGGAAACGATTCCTTGCTGGTTTACAACAATCATCTGTTGCATATCCATGATTCTTTGTCTAAGTGGATATAATACTTCCTCTCTAACAAAGTCGATTTTCTCTTGCTCGACACCTTGGATTTCAGCATTTCTTATTTGAACTTCAATGGATTGATCCATATCCTTAGCAAGTTCAATGTCAGTCATGAGCTTTTTAGTCAATTCTCTAAGGTAAGTCTCTTCAGAGAGTAAGGTTGTGTTGTCATTTTGCAAGACCTTGCTGCTCATGTCAAGGGAATCTATAATGTTTCCAATCATAACTTCAGCCTTTTCATATCTGTCGAAGTATTTTCTTACAGGATGCAATAGGTTTCCAAGGAATCCTGATTTGCCGAAGTCGACTTTTCCAGGGTCTAATGCCTTGATTTGTTTATCTAATTCAATAAGCTTATCACCTACATTGTCAGCTTCAGATCCTCCTTTGGACATGTCCTTGAAACGTCTGCTTAAGAGGTTGTTTTTTGAAGCGGAACGATTGATTGCATTTAAACCGAAGTCGTTTAAAGGCTTTACAATGTTTTCCCTTTGAACTGCATCATTAAAATCAGCTTCAAAGATAGCGATTGCATTTTGTTCAGCTTGAGACTTGATTTTTTCAGTTGGAATTTGTTCTTCTTCTTTTTTGAAACTGTCTTCAACATCTTTTTTGATTTCTTCTACATCAAGACTAAATTCAGCCATAATATCACCTTTTACATATTAAAATAAGTTATCTTTATTTTGATTAATTTTTATGAATATGAATAATTTTTATTATTGCTTATTTTGAGTTTAATATTTTGAATATGAATTATAATTTTTGAGTTTGTAATTTTAAAATATTTTTTTTTAAATGATTATGAAAATGATTTTTTGAATTTAATGTATTTATAGTGTATAATTAAAAGTCATAATGCTTAACGGAATCAATTAAGTCCTTCATGTCATCCAGAACGACTTTAGCTTCTTCGTTAGCTTCCTCATTCTCCCCCATATTGATTATAAGCTCATTAATCAAATCATCCATTTGATTTATGATTTTCTCTAAAAGATTGATCTTTTTCTTGATTTCGCCATCTACTTTGGGGCTGAGTTCAGTTACCAAACTGATAATGTCCTTTACGGATTCAGCTTCCTTAAAGAATAGGACTCTGCAATTATCAATTTCTTCTATGAATCTATAATATGTTATTTGTGGCGGAGCGAATCGTTTCTTGACAAGAGTCAACACTTCCTTTTCCTTTTTCTCATACTTTCCTATAAGCTTATCGACTTGATCCTTATAGTCAAGCAAGTGGGGAGAAATGCTGGTATCATCAACATAACCAATCTTAACACCACAATTTGGGCAAAATACATCATCATCCTGTAGCTTATAACCACAATAAATACAGTAATTATATCTTTTCATAATTATCCACTACTATATATTATATATTTGCTTCAATTTATAATTATAGATTATAAGTTATAGTCATATTTTGAATTTAGTAAAATCAGATTCAAATCAGATTCAATTACTAATTCACGCCCCATGATTCTATACTAATACTATTTTATGTATAATATATAAAGTTTTCGTTTTTTTCTTGTCCTTAAATTTGTGGACATGGCAAATTTCATAAAAATTTTATAAAAATTAAGTATTTTTTAGAAATTTTTCAAATTTTTTTAAGAATTATTTAATTTTTCGCATATGAATTAATTTTAAGAACAAAATTATATGAAACTTATTAAGGACTTAAAATAATTTTGTCCCTTAGCTTCAATAATTAAAGTATAAGGTATTATTTAAAATTATGTTTTGCATTAGAATTATAAATTAAAAGATATATAATAATAATAGTTATAATTTTTAATTAAGTTAATTATTAGAAGATAAATTCCAATTAATTTAATTAGATTAGACTGATATTAACAACAATTATTTAAAAATATTCGGAGATATAAAATATGGCTAGAAAATATGGAGATAGAACTTTAGAAGTTCACGCAGGTCAAGAAGAGGCTGATCCGGCTACTGGCTCAAGAGCAGTGCCAATCTATATGACCAGCTCATATGTATTTGATGACGCTCAATATGCAGCAGACTTATTTGCTCTTAAGGTGCCTGGAAACATATACACAAGATTAAATAACCCTACAAGCGAAGTGTTTGAAAAGAGAGTGGCAGCTATTGAAGGTGGGGTAGGCGCATTAAGTCAAGCAAGCGGTATGGCAGCAATCACACTTGCTATTTTAAACATTGCTCAAGCTGGAGATGAGATAGTCTCTGGTGATAATCTTTACGGCGGAACCTATAATTTATTTAGATCCACATTAAAGAAATTCGGAATAACAGTTAATTTTGTTGATTCCCAAGATTTGGAAGCTTTTGAAGCTGCAGTCACTGATAAGACAAAAGCAATTTACTGTGAATCAATCGGAAACCCTAAATTAGATGTTCCTGACTTTGAAAAATTAGCTGAAATCGCTCATAAGAATGATATTCCTTTGATTGTAGACAATACCTCTGCAATAGGAATGGTAAAGCCTATTGAACATGGTGCAGATATTGTAGTTCACTCTGCTACTAAAATCATTGGAGGACATGGAACTTCCCTTGGAGGTTGTATTGTAGACAGCGGTAATTTCGATTGGACAAACGGCAAGTTTCCAGAATTCACTGAACCTGATGAAAGTTATCATGGATTAATCTATACAGAGGCATTTGGCAATGCTGCTTATATCACTAAAGCACGTGTTCAAATGATGAGAGACTTAGGTACATGCATTAGCCCATTCAACTCATTCATGCTCCTTCAAGGACTTGAGACAATGTCCTTAAGAGTTAAGCAACATTGTGAAAACGCTTTGGAAGTCGCTAAATTCCTAGACCAACATGAGCTTGTATCTTGGGTAAACTATCCTGGTCTTGAAGACAATCCAAACCATGAAAACGCTAAAAAGTATTTAAACGGCAAATATGGATGTGTACTTGGTTTCGGTATTAAAGGTGGAATAGAAGAGGGCAAGAAGTTCATTGAAAACGTTGAGCTATTGTCTCACCTTGCTAATATCTGTGATGCAAAAACATTGGTAGTGCATCCTGCAAGCACAACCCATTCTAACTTGACTCCTGAAGAACAGGAATCCACTGGAGTAACTCCTGACTTTATCAGAATGTCTGTTGGAATTGAAAACGTTGAAGACATTATTGCAGATATTGATCAGGCTTTAAGAAAAGCTGTTGAATAGAAATAGTATTTATAAAAAGAGTAGAGGGTAAAACCTCTATTAATTTTTTCTTATTTGATTTTTTATTAACTTTCTAATTTTTTTCTTATTT
>CAMODR010000172.1 GCA_946611495.1 uncultured Methanobrevibacter sp.
AAAGCAATATTGCAAAAGAGATAAATGGTCGTTTTGACCCTATTGTGCTTATCAGAACAGATGAAAAGCCAGAAGATGCCATTGCACCAAAGAATTCAAGAGGCGGTTGTGTAATGGCTTTTGTAGCTCAAACAATTGCTAATAGAAAAACAACTGCTTTTGGCCGTGAACATGCATCTTGTGGTGGAATTTGGTCTGGTTTTGGTTGGGGCGATGGCTTTGAAAGTGAAGCAGACCTTGAATTTCAGGCTACCTTTTTATCTTTAGGTCTTGAATCTGCAAAGGATAAGGAAGCATATTCAAAACGTTTGGAAAGAATGCCTGCTCCTACTCAAGAGATGTTTAGATATGGTGAGAGAATATTCTCTGACTTTGATACCGCTTGCTATAACATTAAGAATAGGCCTATTTATGATGAAGGGGAATATATTGTTTTTAAAGCCATAGAAAATCTCAAAGAAGGTGAAATTCCTGACTCTGTCGTTTTCACTTTAAATCCTATGGAATTGACTGCTATTTTACAATTAAACAGTTCTTTTAGAAGAGCTAATGCACATATTTTGACTCCACAGGCATCTGCTTGTCAAGCTATAGGGGCATTCACATTCAAGCAAGCTGAATCTGATGATCCTGTTCCTGTTTTAAGCCCTATTGACTTTGCAGCAAGGTCTCATATGAGAAGGTTGATTCCTGATGAATATATGAATATTTCAATGCCTTGGGAATTGTATCTAAAATTAGAGGAATTATCAAAAAATAGCGTTTTCCAAACTCACTTCTGGGAGGAATTTGGAAATAAAAATGAGTAATTCTTTATAAATTCTTTTTCTTATATATCTGGTTAAGCTGTAATTTGCTATTAAAATTAATTTTTTTATAAATTCTTTTTTTTATATGTTTGGTTAAGCTGTAATTTGCTATTAAAATTAATTTTTTTTTTTAAAATGAAAGTTTAAATTTGTTAGTAACTTATCAAACTAATAAAAAAAGCAATAAAAAAATAAAGTAAGTTGATTAGTTTAATTGACTTACTTTAATTAAAGATTCAATTGGTACGCCATCGACTTCTTCGAGGCCAGATTTGTCAATGAGAACAGTAACCACTAAAGGTTCTCCACCATGGTCCTTAACTACTTTTATAACGTCCTTAATGGTGTTTCCGCTTGTAGTTACGTCATCCACAATAACAATTCTTTTTCCTTCAACAGTTCCGAAGTTATTACTGATTGCTCCTTCATCGTTGTTGTTTGGATTGGTTCTGTGTTTTTTAGGGTGGAAAATAGATAAGCAGGTAGTAGTTCCAGTTAAATCTTCAATAACGTCTGCCATCATTGTTGCAAATGGAACTCCACTAGATGCTACACCTACAACAAGGTCAATGTCCCCATGTTTTAATGCAATATCGCTTAATGCTGCAGAGACATATCTTAATCTTGTAGCGCTTCCGCCTAAACTGTTCCAGTTAATAGCTATATCAACAGGAGCTTCAGTTTTAGGAACCTCTTCTGTTTTCTGTAAAGTTAACCATCTTGCAGTATCCATTGATACATTAAGCTCATCAGCTATTTCTCCTGTGGTAAAACCATGGTTTCTAAGTTCATGAGCTCTTTTTATAAGATCTTGGTTCATATTTATTCCTCACAATGATATAATTTTGATTTTATTTTTTTTAATCAAGGATTATCTTATTTATTTAGTTGAAAGTGCAGTTTTTATTTTTAAATCTTGAATAATAATTAATTATTTAAAGTTGATTGGACTGTGCTCTTTAGAAGATTTATTAGCTGCAAGCACCATTTTAAGTGCTTTTAATCCATCTTCACCTGTGATTTCAGGTTCCTCGTCGGAGTCAACTTTGCATAAGAATGAATTTAATTCTTCGCTTAAAGGTTCTACTGGATTGATTTGAATGTCTTGAGCGAATTTACCATATACTTCTATGCTTTGGTCAATATAGTCTACAGTAATGATTCCGTCGGTTCCAGTAATTTCAATTTGTCTACGTTTGTATGGAGTTAACCAGTTTACTTCTAAAATTCCTGTAATGTCTTCTGCAAAGCTTACCATAATCTCTGCATGGTCTTCAAAGTCAGATTGATCTAAAATGCTGCTCATGGTAGCATAAATTTGTTTTACAGGTTCTTCAATTAAGAAGTTCATTACGTCTAAATCGTGTATCGCTAAATCGATTGCCACTCCAACGTCCTTAATTCTTGGTGGGAATGGACCTACTCTTTTAGCTGAAATTGTAACTAAGTCACCAATAACCTCATTTTCGATTAACTCTTTAGCTTTTTGTACAGCAGGGTTGAATCTTTCAACATGGCCTGTTGCAAGCTTGACACCTGCTTCACGAGCTGCATCAATCATTTCTTGAGCTTCTTCAGCAGTGAAAGCAATTGGCTTTTCCACTAAAACATGCTTTCCATATTTGATAGCTTGCATAACAACTTCGTGGTGGAATGTTGTTGGCACACATACGCTTACTGCTTCAATTTCAGGGTCTTTTAATAAGTCTTCTATTTCAGAGTAACCTTTTGTATTGTATTTTTTGCATACTTTGTCAAGGGTTGGTTTGACTACATCTGCCACTGCTACGAGGTTGGCATTTTCTAATTTTGAATATACTCGGGCATGGTTATATCCCATTGCACCTACACCTATTACTCCAACATTTATAGTTCTCAAAGATATTCCTCCAATTAATCAAGTATATTTTTGTGACTTATAATTTATAAATATTATTAAAATTGATGTTAATATCATTAGATTTTTTTTAGTTTATAAAATAGAAATAGTTAAAATCTTTTTATTTTTATTATAATTGGTTAGAAAAGTTTATTTTATTATTTTAATATAATTTCATAAGTTATTTTCTGATTAATCCATTTTAAGCAAAAAAATTATTTTTTATTAAAAAATTTTTTCATGTAAATTTTAAAATTTACATGAAATGATATTATCATTTTGATAACATTTTTTTAAAATAAATTTTCACATGGATTTCCCTTAATTTTGTTAATATCATTTTTCGAATTTGATATCTTTTTTTAAAATTTTTATCAATAATTCTTTTGTAATTTTTTAATTTTTTAATTTTTATCTATAGGTAATCGATCATTTCCTTACCTATTTTTACACCCATCTCTTTAGCTTCTCTAACGCTTCCGCTAATTTTCTTTTGGTATAATATTTCTCCATCCTTATCAAGAAGTATGGATTTAAGTTCCAATTGATTGTTATTTATGCCGGAAATTGCTCCAATAGGCCATTGGCATCCAACGCCAATTTCTTCTAATATTGTTTTTTCAGCTAAAACTTCTTGGTGGGAGAAATAATGGTTTAGTTTTTGTATGGTTTCCTTGTATTCGGAATCCTTACGGGTTATAACGGCTAATGCGCCTTGGCCTGCTGCAGGCATAATGTAATCTGTTGGGAACTTTGTTTTAATGTACTTTTGCAATCCTAATCTGTTTAATCCTGCTTCGGCCATTATTGTAGCATCCACGTCGCCATCCATAACCTTTTTGATTCTTGTTTCAACGTTTCCACGGATTGGCTTAAGTTCAAAATCCTTATCATGGTGTTTGCAGAATGCTTCTCTTCTGAGACTGCTGGTGCCGAGAGTGGAACCTTCTTCAAGTTCCTTCCAGCTGTAATTGGAAATAAGTACCTCATTAGGACTTTCCCTTACTGGAACTGCAACAATTTCAAGATCTTCATCTAATTCAGTAGGTACATCCTTTAAGCTATGGACTGCAAAGTCTACTTCCTCTTCAAGTAAAGCATTGTCCAGTTCTCTTGTAAAGAGTCCTTTAGAATCCATATTATATAATTGGGAGTTTGTAATCTTATCTCCTTTTGTTTTTATAATGTTCTTTTCCACTTCTTCTCCAGTGATATTGTATAAACAGCTTCTGATGTAATCTGTTTGTACAAGTGCTAATTTACTTCCTCTAGTTCCAACAATCATTTAATCAGCCTTTAGCATTCTTTTAAATTAAAATAATGTTTTTATTAATCTTTAAATTTCTTTTTAACTATATTATCTTTGTAAATTATTATTAATAAAATTTACAATATTTTA
>CAMODR010000173.1 GCA_946611495.1 uncultured Methanobrevibacter sp.
TAGTTTATTTTATAGTTTATTTTATAGTTTATTTTAGGTCTTATTTTTGAAGATTTGTTCATTTTTTATTAAAAATATTATTTTTCAAATGCTCTCATAATCTTTTTTAAATAAATTGACAATATTATAATATACAGTTTTAAAGTACATTTTTAGAGATTTTTTAAATAGGATTTTTATTCGAATTTTAAGAAAAATAATTGATTTTTTCATAAAAAAATCAGTGAATTTTTTCATTTATAAAGGTCATGAAAAACATTATAAGATTTCAATTATAATATAATAATAGTGAAATTTTTTAACATTTAATAATTTTTTTACTAAGATTTTAGTTTGAATTTTAGTAATTTTTATTAAGCAAATTATTAATCAATAATATTAAATCATAATATTAAATCAGTAATATTAATCAAAAAAGATTTTAAATAATTTTTAATGCATATTAAGTTTTTTAATTGATAAAGGGATTATAATGGATTCTGGAATGGATTATTTCGAAAGATTAGAAAGTGAAACACAGCATCTTTATGAGATAGCTAATGAAGCGAGATCTAAAGGTTTTGATGTAGAGCTTGAAACAGAAATTCCTGTAGCAAAGGACTTAGCAGAGCGTGTAGAAGGGCTAGTAGGTCCTAAAGGTATTGCTCGTCGTATTAAGGAACTGGAAGCTACAGGCATATCTCGTGAAGAGGTTGCATTTGAAATTGCAGCTGAAATTGCATCTCAGGAATCTAGTGAAACTGGTGCAAAGCTTGAGGCTGAAAAGCAGGCTTTCGCAGATCAAGGTCTCCGTACTGCACTTGCTATTATCACAGAGGGAGTAGTAGCAGCTCCTTTGGAAGGTATTTCAGGTGTAAAGATTAAGAATAATTCTGATGGTACCAAATATGTAGCGGTATACTTTGCAGGACCTATCCGTAGTGCAGGAGGTACTGCAGCAGCATTATCTGTTCTTCTTGGTGATAAGATTCGTGTAGCTACTGGACTTGACAGATTTAAGCCAACTGAAGATGAGATTGAAAGATATGTGGAAGAAGTAGAGCTTTATGAGTCTGAAGTAACAAACCTTCAATACTCTCCAACTCCTGAAGAGGTTAGATTTGCAGCAAAAAGCATTCCTGTAGAGGTCAGCGGTGAGCCTACAGACCAAATTGAAGTGTCTCACAGAGACTTGCCTCGTGTAGAAACCAACAATATTCGTGGTGGAGCTTTGCTTGCGATGGTTGAAGGTGTAATTCAGAAGTCTAAGAAGATTTTAAAAATCGCAAATAAGCTTAATCTTGACAGTTGGGAATTTTTAGCAGAATATGCTAAGGGTATCGGTTCATCTCAAGAGGAGGAAAAGTCTGAAGACAATGATGAAGATTCTGAAATTGTTGAAGAAGTAGATGACAATATTATCGATAAGGATGAATTGTTTGCACATTCTAAATATGCTCATGATATCATTGGAGGAAGGCCCGTACTTGGATATCCTTCTGAAAAGGGAGGATTCAGGCTTAGATATGGAAGGTCCCGTAACACTGGTCTTGCAACTATGGGAGTTCACCCTGCAACAATGGAATTGCTTGAGTTCCTGGCTGTTGGAACCCAATTGAAGATTGAAAGGCCTGGGAAGGGTAACTGTGTAGTTCCTGTAGATTCTATCGAAGGACCTATAGTTAAGTTAAAGTCTGGTGAGGTTCGCAGATTAGATTCTATAGCTGATGCAAGGGAAGTAAAGGGCAAAGTTGTGGAAATTCTCTTTTTAGGAGACATGCTTGTAGCATTCGGTGAATTCTTAAGAAACAACCAGCCTATGTTAGGATCTTGCTGGTGTGAAGAATGGTGGCTTGAATGCATAAGGAATAGCGATAAGTACAAATCATTTGAAAGTGACAGTGAGCTTTATGACTTTTTAGTATCATTAGGAATAGACTTAAGCCATGAACGTTTCGTTTCAAATGAGGATTCTTCAAGATTCATTAACTTTGATAGGGATTCCTTTAATCTTAATTTCCTAGAGAAGAAGCATTACACTGCAGAAGAGGCATTTAAGATATCCTATGAGTTTAATGTTCCTCTCCATCCAGAGTATACCTATTACTATAATGACATTTCCCGTGAGGACTTGGTCTACTTGAATGAATGGCTAAACACTAAACGGGATTATCTTGATGTTGATTATCCAAATGGGGAAGATTTAATTCTTGATGTGGCTCCTCAAAAAAGAATCCTTGAAGTTTTAGGAGTCTTCCATAAGCTAATCGACGGTAAAGTGATTATTGAAAAGGATTATGCCTATGCTTTAATGAAAACTGTTGGAGATATCTCACAGGCAAATAATTCTAATGGCTCACAGTCTAGCATAGCTTTAGATTCATCTGGCCTTGTGGATTACTCTAACTATCTTGATGAAGAGCATTATAAGACTAAAGTCGTTGACATAATCAATGAGAATGCAGACTTTGAGATAAAGGATAAGGCACCTTGCTATATAGGAACAAGGGTAGGACGTCCTGAAAAATCCAAGGAAAGATTAATGAGGCCTGCACCTCATGTATTGTTCCCTATTGGAAACAATGGTGGAAATAGACGTTTGGTTGCAGAAGCTGCCAAGAAAAGAAAAATATCTGTTGAGATTGCAAGAAGACAATGTACAAATCCTGATTGCGGATTAAGTTCTTTCATGGCAATATGTCCTCATTGTGGTTCCCCAACTGAAATCGCTAAGGCAAGTCTTAAAGACATCAACTTAAACAATATGCTTTCAAAAGCTTCTAATAATGTTGGAGTGCGTAAAGTAGATGAAGTGAAAGGTGTAGTCGGTCTTATTTCAGAAGATAAATTGCCTGAACCTTTAGAAAAAGGTATTCTCCGTGCTAAAAATGGGGTATTTACTTTTAAGGAAGGAACCATTCGTCATGACTCTACTGATTTGCCTCTCACTCATTTCATTCCAAAGGAAATTGGTGTCACTGTTGAAAAATTAATTGAAATGGGATATACTCACGACTGTTATGGTCAAGATATTGTAAGTGATGATCAGATAATTGAATTGAAGGTTCAGGATATTGTAGTCTCTGACAATTGCGGTGATTATCTTGTAGGTGTAGCTAATTTCGTTGATGACTTATTGGAAAGGTATTATGGAATGGAAAGGTTCTATAATGTTAAGGATAAGTATGACTTGATTGGACATCTTATTGCAGGTCTTGCTCCCCACACATCTGCTGGAGTATTGGGCCGTATTGTAGGATTCACTAAGGCATTAGGCTGCTATGCACACCCTTATTTCCACTCTGCTAAAAGGAGAAACTGTGACAGTGATGAAGATTCTGTTCTCTTGCTTCTTGATGCTTTGATAAACTTCTCCAAGTCTTACTTGCCAAGTACCCGTGGTGGAAGTATGGATGCTCCTTTGGTTTTATCCACCCGTATAGACCCTGAGGAAATCGACGATGAGTCTCACAACTTGGATATCTTTGAACGTTTCCCAATGGAATTCTTTGAACGTACTCAAGAGCCTTTAAAGCCTGCAGAGCTTTTGGAATATGTTGATAATGTAGAAATGCATCTTGGAACTGATAGGCAGTATCATGACTTGATGTTCTCACATCACACTTCAAGCATTCATGCAGGACCAAAAGTCTGTCTCTATAAGCGTTTAGGCTCTATGAAAGAGAAAGTTGAAGCTCAAATCCATGTTGCTGAACTTGTAAGGGCTGTAGACCAAAGGGGAGTTGTAGAGGGAGTTTTATCATCTCACTTCCTGCCGGACATTATGGGTAACTCAAGAGCTTTCTCTAAGCAGAAAGTAAGATGCCCTAAATGTGGTGCCAAATATAGGAGAATGCCTCTTACTGGTAAGTGCAAATGTGGTGGAGACCTTATTTTGAGTGTATCTAAGGGATCTGTAGTTAAGTATCTTGAAATTTCTCAGGACCTTGTAAACAGATATCCTGTATCACATTATCTTGAGCAGAGATTGGAGATTCAAGAGTTCGGTATCAATTCCTTGTTTGAAAGTGATAAATCTAAGCAAAGTTCTCTTGATGTGTTCTTTGGTAAATA
>CAMODR010000174.1 GCA_946611495.1 uncultured Methanobrevibacter sp.
AAGCTCCTAAAGTAGAAGAAACCAAACCTGTAGAAGAAACTCCTTTACCAGATGAAATTTATCAAGACGATTTACACATTCTTCTTGGCAAAGAGGAAGTTAAGGAAGAAGGTCCTGAAAACGAGTTTGTAACAATCAATTCTGATAATGAAGAAAGCTCTGGAAATGACATATTCAGAGATGCTATAAAATCCATTAGAAACTTCAGAGGAACAAATACTACTGAACAAGCTCCTGTTAAAGAAATCAAAGAAGAAGTAGCTCCTGAAGATTATATTCATGACTTCGGAAACGGAATAGAAGAAATTGGAGATACAATCACCATAACTCCTATCCATGAAGAGGAAGAAGAGCCAAGAGATTTAGCTTATAATCAGCCAAATGAAAATGTTGATGACATCTACAAGGAAATCAACGATGAATCCTACAATAAAACAATTGATGAAGAATTAGACAAATCCTATGAAGATGTCAGCGATGAAACTTCCGAAAAAGATGCTAATGTCTACACTAAGGAAGATTACATAAAAACAGAAAAGGCTGAAGAAGATAAGAAAATCAGAGCTGAAAACACCAAAAAGATTTTAAACCTTAAAGGTGAAGGAGATAAGAAATCTTCTAAAGCTAAAAGATCAGAAAGGTCCAAAACCAGAAAAGCTCCATCAGATTCAACTCCAGATGGACAAAAAAGATTGGTATTACACGAAGCTAGAAGTGATGTTGAAGAGGTTTATATCAATGGAACATTATATGAACTTAAAGTTGGTCAAACTGTAATGTTTAACCACAACAATGAAACATATTCTAGCAGAATCCTTAGACTCAAACCAGGATATGTTGGTGTTAAATACAGATCTAAAAAGGTTTGGATTAAAGCAACAAACATCAAAAAGATTTTTTAAACCGAATTAAATAGTTAGTTTTCACTAACTATTAATCTTTATTTTAAAAAAAAATATTTAATAAAAAATAGTTAATAAATTAAATTTTAAATAAAAAAAAATTTAAATAAAATAAATTTAAAAAAAAAGCCGAATTAATTATTTATTTTATTATTTTACTTCTTTTACTTTTTTTACTTTTTACATTATTATATTTTTACATTTTAATCTTAATTTTTACTCCTATACTTATTTTACATTATAATATTAATTTTTTCTCCTTTTTACTTACAATTATCTCCCACAGCCCTGAAGGGCAATAGGAACATATTCTTTAAACTTTCCATTAGTTAAAAAATCAGTATTTTCAATTAGGTACTGGCTTTCTAGCTTATTATACTTAGATAAGGCAATTTGACTATTTATATAACCTTTTTCTTCTATCAAATTCATAAGCCTTTTTCCATAGGTTAATAGTTAACTTATTGTCTTTATTTTACTCTTAAACTATTAAAAACTAAATTAAATGATATAAGGACATTAAAAAGTTTAAAAAAATTAAAAAAAAATTAAAAAAGTATATATCTGATAAATAATTAAATAAAATATAACAATAGTTATATTTTAAGAAAGATACTCTAAATTCTTAAAAGAACAAAAGGAAGAGTGATTAAATGTGTGAAGAAATAAATAATGAAAAAGAGTACAAACTATTAATCAGCCAAGGAATCGATGATGAAAACCAATACAAATTCTTTATAGAAAGATTATCAAGCAAAAAAGAGTTTAATTGGAGTGAAATAAAACCAGAAGACTATAAAGATATAGAAGAAGAGACCTTCAGAAATATAGATATGACAATCATATTGGCAGGACTTTATAAAAAGAATAAGGAATTGATAGAATATTTAGTGGAAAAGTCAGAAGAAAATAATATTCCATTTATTCTTATTAAACCTTATGGAATGGAACTTGTACCTGAAAACCTAGAGAGGAAAGCTGCAGCTTCAGTAGGATGGAATGCAGATTGCATAATAGATGCAATAAAAACTATAACTGGTGGAGATGATTGGAAAAGTCTATGCCAATCAATTGAAAGCCAATCCAAAAATTAAAAATAGATAAAAATAAAAAAACACTTGAAAAAATAGAAAAAAGTAGTAGCCTCAGTAGCAAAAAGAAACTGATACATTAAGAAAAATAAATAAAAAAGAATTAAAAAAAGGAATATAAAAAAATAACACATTAAGAAAAATAAATAAAAAAAGATTATGCTCTATTTATGAGCATAATAAAAGATCATTTCATCGTCTTTAATCTCATCAAGTCTTGCAAAACCGAATCTTTCAAATTGGACAATATCTCCAACTTTCAAGTCCTTACAATCTAATTCACAAAGACCTTCGACGATAGAAGCATCATCCATAACCACTTTCGCTTTTAATGCATCCTTAGGAACCCATTGAATGATTCTAGCCTTAACATCACGAGCGTCCTCAAAGGATTTGCTATGGAACTTAATGTCATCTCCACTGATTTCAACATTGACAGCATCCATCAGACGGCTGATTCCATCAGTGCAGTCTGCACTTGGAATATAAACTTCCTTATCAAATAAAAGGGTTCTATCTCCCCTTTCCTCAAAGTCAGGATGTAAAGGTCTGATGATTTCTATGCCTAAATCATCTTCAGGAACATCACTAATGTCTATCTTTACAGGATTTGGCACAAAGAAGTACCTGTTAACCTTTTCCTCAATGATATTTCTGTTTAGACCATAAATCTTTTTCCAGCTGATTGCAGAATCAGACATCTTAATTCCTATTTCAACCATTAGCTGTGTAATGGTTTCCGGTTGAATACCACGTCTTGCAATAGCCCTAAGTGTACCTAATCTAGGATCATCCCATCCGCTATAGGTACCATCCTCTATTCCTGCCATAGCCTTAGAGGTACTTAATGCAATATCTTCCATTTTCAATCTGCCGTAATGGATAAATTCAGGAACTTCCCATCCCATATGCTCATAGAGATACTTTTGCTTTTCACTATTTGCCAAATGGTCTTTTCCTCTTAAGACATGAGTCATTCCAAGCAAATGATCATCTACAGATACAGAGAAGTTCATCATAGGATAAACCCTATACTTATTTCCTAATCTTGGGTGTTCCTCTTCCACAATCCTCATTGCTACCCAATCACGAATAGCAGGATTCTTATGATTTATATCAGTTTTAATTCTAAGTACAGCCTCTCCAGCATCCATTTCAGGGAACTTTTTCCATAATTTCATATTTTCTTCAACAGTATTATCTCTGCATGGGCAAGCTTGACAGTTATCCTTAAGCTTTTTGAATTCTCCGCCATCACAGGTACACATATATGCTGCTCCACGCTTAATTAGCTCTTCAGCATATTGATAATAGATTTCAAAACGGTCACTTTGGTAATATACCTCATCAGGTTCTATTCCTAACCATTTTAAATCCTCTTGAATTAATTCATAAGCAGGCTCATAAATACGCTTAGGATCTGTATCTTCTATCCTTAAAATGAATTTTCCGCCACATTTCTTTACATATTCCCCATTAGGAATAGCTGCTCTTGCATGTCCAATATGCAAAGGGCCACTTGGGTTTGGTGCAAAACGCATGACTACGTCCTTATTGCTGCCTGGAAGCTTAGGCAATCCCTCTTCCTTTTTCTGTTTTTTCTCTTCTACAGCAACTCCTAACTCTTCCATTTTAGCTTTTTGTTCTTCAGGAGATAAGGCATTTACTTGAGCCACTATTTTACCTGAAATCGGTCCGATCTCTTTAGCTCTTGGTCTAAGTTCAGGTTCACTGCTCATAATTGAACCCATTACTGCTCCAGGGTTTGCACTTCCCTTATGTTTTGCTGCATTCAATAATGCATGTTTAAATACAATTTCTTCTAATTCGTCCATTATAATCACTATAATTATTAATAAAAAGAATATTCATAATTTAAATAAAATTAAATCCCTATAAAATTATTATCTAATTTAATAGTTAATTAAAATTAATTAAAATTATTAAAAATTAATTAAAATTATTAAAATTAAGAATTTAAAAATAAATCTTAAATTATGTATTAATTTATGAAATTAAAGTTATTTAAATATAATCTATAAAT
>CAMODR010000175.1 GCA_946611495.1 uncultured Methanobrevibacter sp.
ATAATTTTTTAATAATTTTTTAATAATCTTTTGATTTGTGGTAAAATATGGATATTACTGACTTTGGAAATGATTTAGATAGGTCTGCAGAGTTTTTAGTAGAAAAGCTTTTGGACTTACATCCTTGGGATGAGAAGTGGGATTTAAAGATTGCTTCTAAATTAGTTCCATTTTATAAGGAAAAAGCGGATCTTGAAAAGGAAAAATATGGGCAATGCAGTGAAGATAAATTTGATGCAATAATAAGATTCTCTTCTATTTTGGATACAAGACAAGTAAAACTTCTTTTCATGGAACAGTTAGAATCAATGCCTCTTATCTTGGATGGAAAATACTTAAAAACAGAAGAGCGTATCGATTTGCTGATTGAATCTTTAAATGGAAGATTGAAAAAAGTGGATAGTGGCTTATATTTGTTCTTTAATCATGAAGAAGACTTTTAATATTCTTTTATTTTTTATATTTTTTTCTTTTTTTCTATTATTTTAGTTATTTTATCTATTTTGCATTGTTTTTTCTTTTTGTTTCAAATTTGTTTTTTAATGATTTATATTTTCATGTTCTTATTTTAGCTATTTTTATATATTCTTTTTAACAAAAATAATTATATAAATAGTTACTGTTAATGATTATTTTTAAATATTTAAGTTATATTTATTTTAAAAGGTGTTTTTGATGATATATAGGAAACTAGGTAAAACTGACTTGGAAGTTTCTAATATAGGATTTGGTTGTATGCGTTTGCCTCATAAGGAGCATTTTTATGAGATTGATGAGGTTGAAGCTACAAAAATGTTTGATTATGCAATCGACCATGGTGTAAATTATTTTGATACTGCTTATTCATTCCATAGTAAAAATAAAAACCTTGGAGGTAATGCAGAGCCATTTTTAGGCAAATACCTTGCTGAACGTGGAAACCGTGAAGATATGGTTATACAGACAAAGTTGCCTGGATGGTTAGTTAACAAAAGGGAAGATATGGATAAGTTCCTTGATTTACAGTTAGAAAGACTTCAAACTGATTATATTGATGTTTACATGTTGCATTCCCTTAAGATAGACTTCTGGAATAAGTTATATGGAATGAATGTTTTAGAATTCCTAGACAGTGCACTAGAAGATGGCAGAGTCAAATATGTCGGTTTTTCATTCCACGATGACTTGGATGTCTTCTTTAATATTATGGATTCCTACGATAAGTGGGATGTTATTTTAACTCAAGTCAACTATCTTGATGAAGATTATAAAAGCGGTCTTGGAGGTTTGGAATTTGTTGGGATGGCAGGTTTAGGTAATGTAATTATGGAGCCTCTTAGAGGAGGAAGTCTAATTACCAACATTCCTGATGAAGTTCAAGCTCTTTGGGACACTGCAGATAAGAAAAGAACTCCTGTAGAATGGGCTTTAGAGTATTTATGGGATAAGCCACTTGTAACAAGCGTTTTCAGTGGTATGAGCAATATGGATCAAGTAAAGGAAAATATTGCAATTGCTGAAAATTGTGAGCAAAACTCTATGAGCGAACATGATAGGCAAATCCTAAAGGACGTCACTCAAGTCTATAAGTCTAGAGAGGAAATTCCTTGTACTGGTTGCAGATACTGTATGCCTTGTCATAATAGGGTAGACATTCCGCACTGCTTTAAACAGTATAACATTGCAAAAAGCTTAAATTATATTGATAAGACAGCAGCTCCTTATTTCTGGTTAGTTAATAAGGATGAAAGGGCTGATAGCTGTACCTTCTGTGGTGAATGTAATATTCAATGTCCTCAAGGAATTGATATACCTACTGAAATGGAGAAGGTATTTGATTTCTTCCATGAAGAATCTCAATATTAATGAAAACTATTTTTAATTAATTTCCTTTTTATATTTTTTAGTTTTCATTTTTTTTATCTTATTTTTGTATATTTTTATTAATTTTTTTATATTTTTTACTTTTTTCATTTTTTTATAAAATTTTTTATCATATTTTTTGATTTTTTTTAATATAGTTTTATTTATTTTTTTTTAATTTTAATTCTTATTATAATCTATTTTTTTAATTAAACTCTTTAAATGCTTACTATTATATTTTAAAAAATCTACAATACTTAACTTTAGAAATTAATTAGTTTAATAATTCTTTACAAAAACTTTATATGTAATAAAAATATAATAATATATGTCGGAAGTCGGAAGCCGTCTTCCGATTAACTTATATCAATTTGAATTGGAAGTTTTTAAAAAATTATTCAAATTGATTCTGTCAATAACTTAATTTCAATTTTCCAAAAAAAATGACTAACTATATTACATGATTAGATAAAATTTTTTGTAAAAATCTTTAAATATATTTCAAAGTTTTGTTTTATAGTCCTATCTAATAACATACATAAAAAAATTTTCTTGAATTTAAGTTATTGATTATTTTTTATATTCAAATTTAATGAGAAATGATATAATGGTGGTATTAAGTACAGGGGATACTGCATGGATACTTATGGCTACAATTCTTGTCCTTTTAATGAGTATTCCTGGTGTAGCTTTATTTTATAGTGGTTTAACTAAAAGGAAAAATGTATTGAACACAATGTTCTTAACTTTTATCGCATTTTCAATAGCAAGCATAATCTGGGTTGTATATGGATACCCATTTGCATTTGGAGATGTAAGCATTAATGGATTAATTGCTCAGCCTGCACACTTTTTCTTATCTGGCATTGGCATTGAAGATTTGACTGGAACTATCCCTACAATCTTATTTATTGTATTCCAATTAACCTTTGCAGGTCTTACAGCAGCACTCATTTCTGGAGGTGTTGTAGGAAGAATGAAAGTATCTGCATGGATAATTTTCATTATTGCATGGGTTAGTTTGGTTTATATTCCTATTGCCCATTGGGTATGGGGTGGAGGATGGCTAATGCAAATGGGAGCACTTGATTTTGCAGGAGGTACTGTAGTACATATTAATTCAGGGGTAACTGCACTTGCTTTAGCATTAATTCTTGGAAAAAGGAAAGATGATTCCTTATTGCCTCATAACTTAGGATATTCTGTCCTTGGTGCCGGATTCTTATGGTTTGGATGGATGGGATTCAATGGAGGATCAGCTCTTGCAGCTAATGGGCTTGCTGCTTCAGCTATTTTAGTGTCAAATATAGCTGCTGCAACTGCTTTAGTTACTTGGATAATAATTGATGTATTCAGAATAGGCAAACCTACAATGTTAGGAGCAATCACTGGAGGTGTAGCTGGTTTAGTTGCTATTACACCAGCAGCAGGATTTGTTGATGTTCCTGCAGCAATAGTGATTGGTTTTATCACTGCATTCGTTTCTTACTTTGCAATCTATTATTTAAAATCCAAATTAGGATATGATGATGCTTTGGATGTATTTGGCGTACATGGTCTTTCTGGTATTTGGGGTGCAATTGCAACTGGTATATTTGCTTCTCCTGCTGTAGGGGGAGTGGCAGGTTTAATATATGGAAACCCTGGACAAGTGACTATTCAGATAATAAGTGTAATTGTTACTATAATTTATGCTTTTGCAATTAGCTTTATTCTTGGAAAAATCATTGATAAGACAATTGGCCTTAGAGTTGATGAAAAAACAGAAGTTGAAGGACTTGATAAAAGATTGCATGAGGAATCTGGATACAGATTATAGTAATTCAATTTCATTGATTGTATGATTTAATTTGGCAGTGATAAAATGAAAAGGGTTATAGCGGTTATCCGTCAAGAAAAATATGAAGATGTGAAAAAAGCACTTACTGCAATTGGATGCGATGGAATGAATGTTTCTGAGGTTAAAGGTAGGGGAAGACAATTAGGTATTAGAGAGTCTTATAGAGGCTCTAAGTATTGTATAGATCTTATTCCAAAAACACGTTTAGAATTAATTGTTAATGAAGATAGCCTTGAAACTGTATTGGACACAATTACTGAAAATGCCAGAACCGGTGAAGTTGGTGACGGAAAAATATTCGTTTCAGAAGTTTTAGAAGTTATCAGAATACGAACTGGTGAAAAAGG
>CAMODR010000176.1 GCA_946611495.1 uncultured Methanobrevibacter sp.
ATTTCATTGATTTCCAATTTTTTGGATGAAAATCCACAATACAAGACAATCGACTACTATCATTTTTCAAATCCGATAGAGGAGATCTTATTTGATGTTTATATTGGAAAGATAGAAGAAGTTAAAATACTGGATTTGGGAGAAAATTTAGACGAGATTTATCATGTTTACTCAATTGCTTTTGGTGGAATTGGAGATATTGAAAATGCTGAAAAGTATTTAAAGATTGCAAATCAAATCAATCCTGTCTCATGCCCAGTATTGATGCGATTATGTGAACATTATCAAGCTAAAAATGAAGAAAATAAAATAAGGGATTTTGCCTTGGATATAATGAAATACACATATGAAAGAGAATTGCTTATATCATCCTATTTCAAGCTTGCAGATTATTATTATCATACCAATCAGGAGATGGAACTGTACGAACATCTGCTCAGTTTTTACATTCATGTGAGAACCTGGGAAAACATGGAAGATGTAAGTGAAGACATGAAATACCTGGAAGAGCATGATGTCCAAGTAGGTTTCAATCCAGAAGTGCTTCAGATATTAATATATCTGATAGATGTTCACACAAAGCAGGGTCTTGAAAGTACAGTAGCTTACTTTAAAAACATATTCGGAGAGATGATTGAGTTTACAAATTCTTTGAATGAATTGAGATAAATTAAATATTGTGTGAAAATAAGATTAAATTTAATCATGTATACTAACTTATGCCATCAAATATAAGTCAGAAGACAAATTGTTCCCATTGATATTGATGAGGACCATATTGTAGAATTAGAAAAAAGAATTGATTGAAACTGCTAGAAAATTAAAAACAATGAATTTGAAGCAAATTATGATGATTGGCTGCTGTCAATTCAGAAAGATTGTGAAGAGTGATTTTAATCACTTTTTTTATTATTAAGGTGTTTTTGATGAAAATTATTTCATGGAATGTGAATGGAATCCAAGCAAGAAAACGGGATAAAAGTTTGGATAGACTTATTGAAAATGAAAATCCCGATATTTTATGTATTCAAGAAATTAGAACAACCAATGTTCCAAAACTTGAAGATTATACAGTTTGCATTAACCCATGGTCAAAATATTCAAATTATTATGGAACTGCCATATATACGAAAATCTGTCCAATCTCCATTAGGAATGGCTTTGGAGATGAAGAGTTTGACTTAGAAGGAAGGGTAATCAATTTTGAATTTGAGGAGTTCAATTTATATAATGTTTATGCCCCTTCAGGCACAGGTTCTGAAAAGAAATATTCTAGAAAATGTAGATTTTTTGATGAGTTTACAAATTATTTCAAGAAATCTAAAAAGCCTGTTATCATTTGTGGTGACTTTAATCGGATGGCTGAAAAAATTGATGCTAAAAGACCAGAACTTATGAAAAACAAGTCAGGATTTAAAATAGAGGAACAGATTTGGTTTAAAAATATTTTAACTGAATATATTGATGCTTTTCGTTATTTCAATAATGAAGGGAATAACTATACCTGGTGGAAAGATGAAGAGTTAAAATCTGAGAATAGCGGGATAAGACTAGATTACTTTTTAGTTTCAAAAAGTTTGGAAAAAAATCTTGATTGTTCTTATATTTTAGAGGGTCAAAGAGAAAAGGACCATGTGCCAATTGTATTGAAATTAGATTTAAACAAAAAATAAAGTAAGGAGATATTATGACATTAACAGATTATAATGGATTTACCGGTGAAGAACGAGACAATGATGAAATTGATGAGATTTATGAAAAAGCTATTAGCGATGGAAAATTGAAACCATTAGAAGAAACAAAATGTGTTATTTGTGGTCAAGACAAAGGGATTAGAGTTTACCATGCGGAAAATTATTTCCCTGAAAAGATAGTTGACAGTTCATTTCCAATGTGTTTTAAATGCCATGCAAGAGTCCATGGAGTAAAACTCACAAACCCTCAGAAATATAGGGAATATTTGGAGGAAGTTCGTGAAATTCCCTTGCCGCCAACATACAATAAATTTTATTGGATGCCTGAAAGGGATAAAGTTTTGGATGAGTATCATGGATTTTCAGCAGCTATTAGAGAATTTTCAAAAGACATTATTAAAAAAGCAATTGAAAATGACGAATTAAAACCTTTACATGAGACCAAATGCAGTATCTGTGGTCAAGACAAAGGTTTGAGAGTTTATAATGTTAAAGATTTTACTTCTACAGAAACCATTGTTAAATCTGCAGTTCCTCTCTGTTGGACTTGCAATGAGTATGTTGAAAGACATGAGGAAACAAATCCTAAAATTTTTGAGAAATATGTTGAAGAAGTTATGATAAAGCCTAGAAAGCCAGTTTATGTTACTAATCTTTGGACCAAAGAGGATGACAACCCTAATGAGAATATTGTGGATTGGGTTTCAACAGAACATAAATTTATTAGAAAAAATCATGACAAATTTGTGATAGTTAAAACAATAAAAGGAACAGTAACTAATTTTGGTTCATTTGACACTCTTGAAGAAGCGCTTATTCAAAGGGATACTTTAATATCTACAAATTGGGGATTCCCTGTAGATGAGGATATAAGTGGAAGAAGAGTTGGAAAATATGGGCGATATATCACATTTGTTGGAGGTTGTTTCAGAGTTCAGAAAGTACTGGATGGAAATGTGAGATATTTTGGAGCATTCCCTACTGCTGAGGAAGCAAAAGTATTGAGAGATATGCTTATTGAAAATAATTGGGACACTACCAATATTCCTCCGAAGTATTTGAGAAATTTCATTACCAATCCAGATTTGGAAAGACATTATTATATCCGTGAAATTAGGGGCAAATTCATTGTTTCAAAGGTTATTGATAATGAATTGAAATATTTTGGAACATATGATACAAGAGACGAAGCAATTGCAGCCCGAGAAAAATTATTGAATAACGATTGGAAAATTGAAGATGATGGTGAAGAGGAATACATAGATCAATTTGTATATCGCATAGGTGATGAGTACATTGTAAAGAATGAGATTGATGGTGAAGAAATAATATACGGAAGATTTGATGATATGATAGAAGCCATTGATTTTAGGAATTTATGCGTTAGAAACAATTGGAAACTTGAAGAATAAGGAGTTATTGCTTTCTACAACTAAGGAAATCCATAAAATTTCAAAAAATTGATTTAATACCTCATTTAAAATAAGATTTTAAGGAATTTTTAATTAAAAAATTCCTTCTTTAATTAAAATTTACCCGAATAATTCTGGGATTTCAAGGATGAATCGCATACCTTCTGGAAACATCATATCGAGACATTTCAATAAATGTCGCGTCTTTTCCATAAAAACATCATCGTTTTCAGCTTTAGTTTCAAGCAGCTCATCACATAGTTCCAAGTTTCCCAGCGCTTTTCAAAATTGGATTTTCGAAAAGTTCTCCTAAAAAATAATCATCCAACATCATGGGGATTATTTTTTATCTTGTTTGCAAACTGCCAGTTTCTGCAGGTATAATATTCCGGCTTGTCTGCATGTTCCAGTGTTTTGTCTATGTCTTCCTCACTGAATTCCACTCTTTTTGCATTTTTCAATTTAATTGTGATGCCATTGAATGAATATTCAAAAGATTCTCCTTCTTTTTCCTCCCATGCAAGATGGAAATTGTCCTCCCATTTGTAGGGAAGGGATCCTCCACAAAGATAATAGTATTTCGCCTCTGACTCGTCAAGGGCTACATTTTCTTCATGCCTTGTTTTTTTATTTATTTTCCTGCTTGAATAACCTTTAAGACAAGGCTTGCAGTGCCTTTTCAAATCTACATCACGAACATACATTAACCATATGAATGACCATGGCTTATCAACATTTATCTCTTCAATTATTACAGTCATTAAACTGCCCCTCTTTTAATATTCCAATCTTGGAGTTTTACAACAAATAATTTTAATTTAAATTCTTTTTTCAATAAAATCCCATTTTGGTCTGGCTTCTATGCCGTATTTTGCATA
>CAMODR010000177.1 GCA_946611495.1 uncultured Methanobrevibacter sp.
AAATTTTAATTATAAAAATATTTAATCAGTGCATGGCCTATACTCACTAACAGTTATGTTGGCTTTATAGTTGCAGGCATCATATTTATCATCTCCAGCAAAGTAAAAGTCACCATAATAATTCTCTTCACCTGCATCAGATAAATATTCAATATTTTTAATAATGAAAGTACCATTTTCATCTGTTTTTGCTGTCACTAAAGTTCCCATTTCGTATCCTGGCTTATGATATGTAATAAGCTTATTAGCTATTCCATTTCCATTTATGTCTACCAAATGGCCTACAATGCTGCCTCCTTCCATGACTATTGTATTGTCAAAGGTGATGCTTGTCACTCTGCTGTCTGTATCTTTTATTGTTCCAACAAACAAAACCAGACTAATTGAAAGTATTAATGCTACAACCATAACAATTAATCTCATTTTGTATTTCTTATCCATCTTATCACCTTAACAAGAATTTTTTTTATCAGTTATTTTCAAATCTCATTCTTTATAACTTTTTTAGTATTTAATCTTGAATATTTTCAAGCTTTTTCAATGCTTTCTTAGACCATTCAGCATCCATTAGCATAGCTCGTCCAATTCCAATTAAATCACATGATTCTTCTTTTAAAAGTCTTTCAGCGTCACGTGCTTTCTTGACTCCACCAGTTAGAATGATAGGCACATCACATGAGTCTTTAGCTATTTTGCTTAGCTCCTTAAACCATCCAGGCTCTTTTGAATTTGGATTGGAATATCTGCAAAGGCCACCGCTAATGTCAATCAGGTCTGCTCCACTATCTACAAATGATTTTACAGCAAATGGAATGTCTTCCATCTTGGATCCGCCTTCCATATAATCATAAGCCCCAAAGCGTATGGCGATTAAATAGTCATCACTTACAGCCTCTCGAACTCCCTTAATTATCTCATTAGTCAATCTCAAACGATTTTCAAGACTTCCACCATATTCATCAGTCCTTTTGTTTGTATATGGTGAATATGTTTGGCTTAAAAAGTATCCGTGAGCTGCATGTATCTCTACACCATCAAATCCGGCCTTTTCTGTACGTTTAGCAGCATCAATAAATGCCTTCTTTACATGTTCGATGTCATGGCTGGACATTGTATTTATGTCAAACTTATCCTTGGTTTTGGCCTCCTTTCCTCCATGATTTATCTGTGCTATGATGCAAGAGCCAACACTCTGAACTGCTTTTGTTAATAAGCTATAGCTATCAATCACACTATCATCTGCAAAAGAAAGTTGCTTAGGACTTGCCTTACCTTCTTCGGATACATATTCATGTTCCACTATTATAAGGCCTGTAGAATCTGCTCTCTGTCTGTAGTAGTCAATGAGCTCTTCTGGAACCTTTCCGTCTTCACTGCACTCCCTTGCCATAGGAGGCATGACTATTCGATTTTGAAGAGTTATATTCTTAATTTGCAATGGTTCTTTAAGTAGCATGTAATCACATTAGATAAGTCTTAGACTTTTTTAGTTTAAATTTTTATTTAATTCTTATCTAGTTTATAATATAATTTTTTAAAATTTAAATATTAATAATTTTAAATTATAATTAATTATGTTTTGATTAAAAAATTTTTATATAATCTACTCTTAAGTATTTGTTAAACTCAAATGTTTGTAAACTTTGAGTTTTTGTTAAAATGAATTTTTAGAAGGATGATTCAAATGACTAGAAAAGCTATTGTATTTGACAACTCCGGAACATTAATAGAAAGATATAGAGTAATTAAAGATGTATCAACTGGTGAATTAATCACCCATATAAACTCTTTAGACCTTATAGACAGTTGTTTAAATGCAGCTCTTGTTGTGCTTCAATTTAACACTAATCGTCTTAAGGACTTAGATCCAAACACTTTAATCAGCGATTATATAATTGAAAACAACATTGATTTTGACATTAGCTATTATTCAACAGACGTATCCCACGAAGAAATAGAAAGGATACTTCAAAAGGATTCTGCTATCATTAAGGACATTACAGACACTTTCCCACTATTAAAGGAAAATGTTCCTCATATGGAATTGTGCAATGGCTCTGCTGTAATAATAGACATTGCTGAAGAGAGGATTGCATATACCATCACTTCTGCAGGCCAGTTATTTAGGGGAGTAAAGGACACAATATCCAATCTACAAGAAAATGGAATTGATGTATTCATCGCTTCAGGAGATAGGTCTGGCGCTATCAAAAGGCTTGCAGACCTTACAGGAATTCCAGAGGATCATGCATTTGCAACTGCAAGCACTCATAAAAAGGCTGAAATTGTTGAAAGCCTTCAGCAGGAAGGCTATAAAGTCATGATGGTTGGTGATGGGCCTAATGATATTTTAGCTTTCGAACAAGCTGATAAGGCAGTTCTCACTACAGAACAAAAAGATGGTGATTTTCCAGATAAGCTTAAGGGATATGCTGACTTTGTAATAGAAGAGATATCTCAAGTTTTAGAGATTGATTTTTAACTCAAGCTTTTTTAAGCCTTCGGCTTAAAAAACCTTGACCAAAATTTTTGTACTGTTTTTTTAATAATCTTCAAGCTTTTTTAAGCTTTGCTTTAAAAACCTTGACCAAAATTTTTTTCACTGTTTTTTATACAATCTTCATTTTTTCAGTTTTTTTAAAGATCTTTATTTTTTTACAGTTGAAATGGTACTCTTCTCTTTTTTCATTCATTCTAATATTCAAAGCTATTCTAATTTTGTGCTAAAAAATCTTCAATAACTTTTTTGCTTTTCATTACATTATCGAAATTATTTAGCTCTATTATTCCGTGTTTTACATATTTTAAAAGATTTAAGTCTAAGGTTCCATCGCCGATAGCCTGATGCTTATCCTTGACTCCATCATTATCATTAATATGGTTATAAAGTATATTAGGGATTTTAAAGAAACTCTCTTGGTCTTGGCAAGTGTTTACATGGCCTAAATCGATTGTGATAGAGCATCCAGTTTCATTTGTTAGATTTTCAAGTTCATATGCACGGTTTCCAAGATAAGAAAAACGTTCAGGCATATTCTCTATGGATATTTTAGCTTCCTTATCCTCTGCATATGCCACAAGCTCGTGGGTTGATTCGGTTAGAAACTCAAGTGCCATCTCTCTTAAATATGGCTCTGGCCTTCCGATTTTTCCAGGATGTGCTGTTACACCTATAGCGCCTATTTCATCTGCAAGGTCCAAACATTCCATTGTCTGTTTTACAGATTCACGGCGAATTCCTGGATTTAGGCTTGCAAGGTTTATATCCACATTTACAGCATGCATATAAATGTCTAAGTCATAGGAGAGAAATACGTCTGTAATTTCCTTTTTTCCAAGCAATTCGTCTTGTCTATATGGACCTTCACAGAGTAGTTCCACACTGTCAAATCCATTTTCAACTGCTATATCCAGCATCTCATCCACTTCTTTCATAAACAATGAAAGCAAAGAAAATCCTAATTTCATACTATTTCCCCTTATGACATTATTTTTTCTTACATTATGCAACTTTTTTTATAATAATATTTTATATTTTATTATTTTTATATTCACATATCTAAATTTTATTATAAATGATTAAACAATGTCCAAATTTCAGGATATTTTTCAGCAATTGCCTTATCTATTAGCTCACTTGCTTCACTGCTTATACTGAATTCAGGTTCAGTCTTTCTAAGATAACGAAGCACTGCTGCAGATCTTGCTGACCATAATGTTATTCTTGGATTATTTTCAACAGTTTCTATGACTTCATCTACCAACTGTTCCTCTTTTTCACTAAGAAGACTTGGTACTTCATCTATTTTAGTTTCAGCTTCAATATTTTTGATAGTTTCTTTAGTTTCTTCTTTTAAATTAGTTGTACTTTTAATATTTTCATCACTAATTTCTGAGCTGATTTCTTCATCATTTTCATCTTCAGATTTTTCATCATCATTGTTGAAAATGTTGGTGTATTCAGAACTTTC
>CAMODR010000178.1 GCA_946611495.1 uncultured Methanobrevibacter sp.
AAATAAAAAAAGAATAATTAAAGCTATAATAAAGCCTTAATTAAATCACTTGCTCTTACGAGACCAACAAGTTCTCCTTCAATACCTAAAACAGGCAATTGTTCCACATCAAGAGATTTCATCTTTTCAGCACATACTGAAACTTTAGTTTTAGTGTTTGCAGTCACTACATCGTGGGATGCAACATCCTTAAATACTTTATCAGTGAATTTAAGATGGTTTTTCTCAATGTACAATACGCTGGTACTGTCCCAAGACCATTTGTCTCCTTCAGTACCTACAGAAGAGCTGTGCTCAGTTCTTTCGGAAATAATCTCACTTTCAGCAATGAAATCAGTTTCAGTTAAGATACCTGTCATCTTGTTGTTGGAGTTTAATCCGATTACAGACTTTAATCCAAAGAATTTCATTACTTCAAATGCAACATTCAATGGGGTTTCGTCCCAAGTTGAAGGAATGGTCTTGATCATATATTTTTCAACAGGATCCTTGATTCCCATATCTGCAATAGCAAGTGCAACTATATCAAAGCTAGTTACAATACCTACTAAGTTTTCATCATCATCAATTACAGGAACTCTTCTAATATCATTAGAAACCATTTTTTCCGCAACTACGCTTAACTCATCATCCATTTTTGCGGTAATCAAATCCCTTGTCATTAACATAGCGATTTGCTCTTCATCAGGATTGGTAATCATATCAGAACGAGTTAATATTCCGACTAATTTGCCAGTGTCTTTTTTAATTACAGGTACTACAGACACATCTTCTTTTTTCATGATACGTAATGCTTCATCACGACTTCCAGGTACGGTAACATGAATTACATCTGTAGACGCAACATCTTTCACTTTCATTATAACACCTCTAAGGTATAATCATTTAATAATATTGAATATTTGAGCCATATTCCTATCAAACATCATTATCTTTCTTTATAATAATCAAATCTTGCAATCGATAGAAATATAGAAAATTTTATAAAAACATTGAAAATTATGAATAATCACCTATAATTTTCAATTGAAACTAAAAATTTTTATAAAATTCATAAACATTTAATAATTTATACATTATTATTTAAATAATTTAGTATTTTTTAATAAAAAATTCCAAAAAAATCATTGAAAAAAAATTAAAATAAGGATATTGATATGAAAAAAATCTAAAAAAATAGACATAGTTCGTTAAAATTACTTAAAATCATATCAATATTATAAAACAAAAATTTTTTAAAAGTTGGCAAAAACTTGTAAAAAAAATAATTTTTAACTATAAAAAAATTAATCCATAGCTAAAACATCATCCAAATTATCTTGGAGATGCTCAAAAAAGTAAGCAATATCACGGCCATTTACAAAGATATGATTAACTGTAATGGAAACGGCCATCTTATAATCATCATTAACTTTTCCCCAAGTAATCAAAGGCTGTATCTGATTGCTTGAAGCTACACAATTTGTCATTGAATCAAAATCAACCCAAGGAATGCAAGAAAGATTTACAATATTCGCCTCATCCCTCATCATCATATCCAAATTGAAATCATGATTCTCACCATATAAGACATTCTGTTGGTGCTCTTTGACATAGTCGTGCCAATCCAAGATACTATCAAACTTTTCAGGAACATCCACTCTCATTTCTCTAAAAATGCCCTTTTCCTCATCCATCAATGGAGTGACACCATCCAAATAGTCATATTCAATAACTTTTCCATTAATTATTCTGCGCCTTAAGACAGGAACCTTGTTAACAGCATTCAATAATGCACCTAATGATAAAACAAAAAAAGACAAGTCTTTTTCTTTAGAAAAATTCCATAATTTTTCAACATCAAGCTTTGCAGTCATAGAATATCTTGAAGATAAGAAATCCATAAATGGATTGTTTTCCAAGTCAAAATCAATTTCTTTCATAATAAAACCATAATTAAATTAGTTTAAACAAATAATAAATTTTTCATAAAAATAATAGAAACACAAAAATAGAAAAAAGAATACAAAATAAACAGATATTCAAGAATATAAGAATTATAAAAATAAACAGATATTCAAGAATATAAGAATTATAAAAATAAATAATTAAAAAATAAAGGTGATAAACACCTTAATTTTTAAAAAAATTAATGAATAACTAAAACAGAGCATTTAGCAGATTTAACAACTTTTTCTGCAACACTGCCCATTAAAAACTTATCGAATCCAGTTTTACCAGAACTGCCTATAACCACAAGGTCGATATCTTCACTTTCAATGGTTTCCAATATGACTCTAGCAGGAGATCCTTCAGCCACTTTTTTAGTGATCTTTACATCTAATCCTTCTTCATCCCTAAGCCTTTCCACCTTATTTAGATTCTTTTCAGTTTCACTCTTAAGCAATTGATTTACTTCAGATATTGTATCACTGTCTGGAAGGTTAAGTGAAAAGCTATTTTCTACAACACTTAATGCAATGATTTCAGCATTGTTTGCAGCTGCAAGAGCCAATGCATGTTTTTCAGATTTATCTGAGTATTTTGAACCATCAGTAGGTAATAAAATTCTTTTATATAATTGTTCACTCATCTCAATCACCTGAAATTTATTAATTTATTAAATTATAAATAATAATTATTTGTTTTACAATAATTATAAACTTAATGTTATGATTAATTTTAGTTTAAATGCAAACTATTAATGAAATAATCTTGAAATAGCTCCAAAAAATAAAAAAAATAAAAAAATAACAATCAGAATAATGTCTCAACAAATAACAAAAGTCAAATTAAATAATCTGAACAATATCTTCACGCTCTGCCCTATTTATCAAGCTTAAATAAGGATTATCAGACTTTTGATTGACTATCATCAATTCTGCATTTTGGCCTTCATCAATATATGATTTGTTAATCTTTGAAGATAAAGAGTTGTTGACACATACATTAGTTGTAGCCATTTTCAGTATTTCTTGAGGAGCTATATAATTCTTAGAGAGGCCTTTCATTATTTTTAATGTAAACTCTAACTCTCTAAACATATTAGGCCTGTTTATCATTATATTGTCACTTCCAATCAATGGCTTAACACCTGTCTTTAGAATATCATAAAGTGGAATTATTCCAACATGCAATGCACCATTTGAACGTGGACAGACTGTAAGAGAACTGTTAGACTTTGATAAATTAGCTATATCTTGACCTTTTGGATTAGTCATATGAACTATCTGATTGAATCCTGCATCAAATGCCCTTTGAGGCTCACTCTTTCCTGTCTTTTCCAATGACTCAAATTGGTTTGACTCACTTTCTGCAACATGAATAGAGGATATCTTTCCTGCCTTTTCACATTTTTCACAGATTATTTCAGCTACAGTTGTGTCTATTTCTCCAAATCCGCTTAATCCGATTCCATCTGCATGTTTCAATAGCTTTCTAATGCTTACCTTCACTTGATGATAATTAGGATCCTCCCCATAGAAAGAGCTGTCTCTAGCAAGAATAATTGGAGTGATTGGAATATCCTTGGAAGCTTCCTTGAGAAGTTTTACACCTTCCAATCCACCTTCACGGTAATCAATGAAATGGCTTGTTCCATAGTTGTACATGTCCCACATTGATTCCTTCATGCCCTCAATGAGTTCCTCATCACTTGCAGACTCAAGTGCAAGATGCTTGATTCCAGTTGGAGGCTTGACTATTTCACTTAAGGACAGCCCATCTCCTTCATCCTTAATTATAGAGTCTCCAATATGAGTGTGAGCATTGATAAATCTAGGGCAGACTATTTTGCCAGATGCATCGATTATCTCTCCCTCTTGAACATCTTTAGAGATTTCGATAATCTTATTTTCATCATCAATGACTATGTTTTCTTTTACAGGACTTAATTCAATTCCTTTTAAGATTAATCCATTTGCTATAGTTTTCATCAATATAATTTTTCAATTAAGTTTTATATATTTTTATTCAAAA
>CAMODR010000179.1 GCA_946611495.1 uncultured Methanobrevibacter sp.
TTTATTTTTTTCTTATTGTTTTAGTCTTTTTAAACAATAAGTTTATTATATAGTTTTTCTAAATTAATATAATAATTAAAATTATACTTATTTTAATAATTTTTTAAAATTATTTTTTCTATAATGTCATAAGAATATGCTTGGCTATGATTAAAGCATTGTTTTTGATTTAATTTTAATTTTAATTTTAATTTTAATTGATGAATGGCATTAAAAATTCTTAATTGATTATTTAGTTTGTTAGATATTTTGATAAAATAAGTATTAAAAAAGATAGGAGGTTAGATTATGGTATGTCCCGTTTGCGGATGTGATGATGCAATCATTTTAAAGAATAAGGAAATAAGTTCCAAATCAAAGGAAATTCGTGAATTCCTATTGAAATGTGAAGATTGCGGTTCTGTTTATAAGGAAAGGCTTACTCAAGAAAATCCTAAGCCGTTTAGATTGATTATTAGTGAACATGAAGATACTCATAAAGTTTCCATTGACTTGTATCCTGATGAAGAGCTCCATGTTGGAGATTTCTTAA
Organism: uncultured Methanobrevibacter sp.; assembly: GCA_946611495.1. Classification (GTDB taxonomy): domain Archaea; phylum Methanobacteriota; class Methanobacteria; order Methanobacteriales; family Methanobacteriaceae; genus Methanobrevibacter. The sequence goes on from CAMODR010000179.1 coordinate 533, forward strand.
TGTCTGAACTTGGTGAAGTGAAAATTACTTCTCTAGAGCTTCCAGATGAAAAACGTGTTAAAAAGGCAGTGGCTTCTGATGTCAAGACTATTTGGGCATCTTCTGAAGAAATTCCTGCTCGTTTTGGAGTATCCATTGACTTGCATGGTAAGGTTGCTTCTTTTAAATGTGAAACAGAACGTGACTATAAGATTGCTGTAGATGACATCATTAAAATAGATAAGTATATAGCAAGAGTTCATGTAATCAAGACTGAAGAGAGAAAGACTACTAAAGGTTATGCAAAGGCTAAAGTCATTAAGAGAGTCTATGCAAAGCCTGTTAAATTTAATCATTATGATTATGACTTAACAAAATTTATCGTATCATTTAAGCCATTGCAATAAATTACTTGATTTGTATTTTATTTAAATCTATTTTATATTTATTTGTAAAATCCTGATAATTTATTATTTAATTGATTTATTGGTGGTTTATAAACTTATTTAGAAATTTGTGGATAATATGAAAGTATTTATAGAAACTTATGGATGTACATTTAATCAGGCCGATTCTGAGATTATGGCAGGTGTCTTAAGCGAAAACAAGATTGAGCTTGTTGACAATCCTGATGATGCAGATGCCATAATCGTCAATACATGTTATGTTAAATTGCCTACTGAAAGCAAGGTGATCAATAGAATCAAAAGGCTTCAACAGCAATATCCTCAAAAGCAAATCATTGTTGGAGGTTGTATGGTTGAAGTGGACCCTAAAAAACTTGATAACATTGGCCCTAACTGTTCATGGATTGGCCCTCATCAATTGAATAAGACTGCAGATGTGGTCAAGTCTGCCATTGCAGGTGATGTGGTAAGGGAATTTGGCTTTTCAGATGAGCCTAAAGTTTGTGTTCCTAAGATACGTCAAGATCCATATGTTCATGTTATTCAAATCTGTGAAGGCTGTTTAGGTGCTTGCACCTATTGTTGCACTCGCTTTGCAAGAGGCCATTTAAACAGTTATCCTATTGCAGACATTGTTGCTGAGGCAAGAAGTGCTATTGAAGATGGCTGTGTGGAAATTCAGCTTACTGCTCAAGACACTTCTGCATTTGGAAAGGATACTGGTGAAAAGCTGTCTGATTTAATTAAAGAAGTGGCTAATTTAGATGGTGATTTCAAGGTTCGTGTTGGAATGATGCACCCTAAAAACATCGGTGATGATTTGGAAGATTTGATTGAAGCTTTTAAATTGCCAAAGGTATATGATTTCATTCATTTGCCTATACAGTCTGGCAGTGATAAGGTCTTAAGGGAAATGAGAAGGAATCATACTGTAGAAGACTATAAGAAAATTGTTTATAGGTTTAAGGAAGAGATTCCTAATATTACTGTAGCTACTGATATTATCATTGGATACCCTACTGAAACTGAAGAGGACTTTATGCAGACTGCTGATTTGATTAGGGAGATTAAATTTAATTTGATTCACTTGTCTAAGTATCAGGATAGGGAAGGAGCTATTTCTTCTTCTTTAGAGAATATTTCCTTTGATGAGATGAAAAGAAGGTCAAAAATCTTGTCTGATATTAAGTTTGGAATAATTGAAGAGGAGAATAAGGTTTTAAAGGATATGGAGTTAGATGCTTTAGTTGTTGGAAAAGGATCTAAAGGTGGATTTATTGCAAAGACCAATTCATATATTCCTGTTGTCCTTAAAGAAGCTAATTTAGGCGAGTTCATTAGGGTTCATATAGATGAGACCACTGGAACCTATTTGATTGGACATAAGATTGATTAGTTTTTTCTACTTTTTTTCTTAATTTTTATTTTTATCTTATATTCTTATTTTTTCTTAATTTTTATCTTATTTTTCAGTTATTTGTTTTATTTTTTTATTTATTTTTAGGGTTTCATTATTTTTTCATTCATTTTTATTTTTATGGCTTATTTTAAAAGTAATACTTTTTTTATAAAGATTTATTTATTTTTTTATTTATCTGCCTAATTTAAATTAGTATTTTTTTATTTAGAAAATTCTTAGAAAATTTAGAAAAAATAATGTTTTTTATGAGGTTATTTTGCTAATTAACTCTTATTTTGTTTTGTATTTTTTAAATAACTTATAATTTAACTTTTATTTTTAATTTAAAGAAAATTTTTCTTATTTTCTTATTTTAAAGAATTATTTTTCTTTATTTGTAAATTTAACATTATTTCACTATTTATTTTCTAATTTAAGAGTTTTTAGTAAGTTTAATTTTTAAGAGTTCTTAAGCTTTTAATTTAGTTATTTTTTATAATTTTTTATTATATTTTTTTAATACTTTTTAATATTTCCTATTATTTGATTTAATAATTTTATATAACTATAATTTGAATTATAAGTGATTTAATACTATTTAAAAACAAAACCTTTATATAATATGTAGTACAACATTTAATTGGAGGTGAAAATATGAGTGAATTACCAATCGCACCTGTCGGTCGTATCTTAAAAAATGCTGGCGCACAAAGAATTAGCGATGATGCAAAAGTTGCATTAGCTGAAGCTTTAGAAGAAAAAGGTGACGAATTAGCTAAAAAAGCAGTTAACTTCGCACGCCACGCTGGTAGAAAAACCGTAAAAGCTGAAGATATCAAATTAGCAATCAAATAAGTTTGTTATCTAGGTTTTTAACTGTTAACTATTGGCCAAGTTCTTTTGGCCAATTATTTTTTTTTAAATTTTTCAATACTTTTTTTATTATGCTTTTTTTAAATCATTAATTTTTTCTTGTTATTTCTGTTATTTTTAATGATGATCTATTATTTTTAGTGTTTGTCTATTATTTTTAGTGATGATTTTTTTTAATAATTTCCTTTTTGAATTTTTAATAGCATTTTTAGAGATTCTCTTATTTTTTCCACAAAATATATAAGATATAAAATACATATTTTAAAATGTTTATAATTTGGAATTTTTATTTCTAGTCATCGGTTTTAGAATATTTTGATTTAAAAAGACTAATTTTTTTAAGGAATATTCTAAATTTTATGTATAATTTTTCATATATTAGAAAGATTTATATATTATCATAAACATATTTTAGTAAGTGGAAGGGACCGGTGGTCTAGGGGTATGATACCTCCTTGACATGGAGGTGATCACGAGTTCGAATCTCGTTCGGTCCATTTTTGCCATGTTAGTTCAGTTGGGAGAACGCCAGACTGAAGATCTGGATGTCGCTGGTTCAAGTCCGGCACATGGCATTTCTCTATTTTTCTAATTTTTTCTATTATTTTTTCTAATTTTACTTTTGTAACTATTTTTTATGATTTTTACTATTTAATTTAAAGTGTAAAATTAGAGTATATTTTAAAAAGAGTAAAATTAAATCTATTTTTAAAAAGAGTAAAATTAAATCTATTTTTAAAAAGAGTAAAATTAAATCTATT
>CAMODR010000180.1 GCA_946611495.1 uncultured Methanobrevibacter sp.
AAATAACATAATTTTAATCTAAACGGTAACTCCTTAAGACCAAGGAGGTGATAAAATGTATTATTTTATTTTCCAAATTTCATTAAATTTTTATTTTGAAATTCACTTGGCATATCAAATTATAAAGGAGGTTTATTGTGAATATCCAAAATAAAATTTGGATAGTAATAATAATTTACCTATTTATTTTACTGGTAACTTATTGTATTGTCATAATAATTTTTTACAAATTATTATAAAACTCAATAAGTCTTCTAAATAAATTGTAGGAATAATCACATTTACAAGAATTTGGTTTTTCACATGCTCGATTTGTGTAGAGTTCCGTTTATATTGTATAGACACTTCCTATAATTTATTTTTTATGAAAAATTTATATACCCTTTTTGTCATAATAATAATTAGAATTTAAAGATTCAAATGAATTTTTTAATTCACCTTTGTAATTTGATATATTTCAATATCTTAATCGGGCATTGTAGAAAACATCTACAATTGATATTGAACGAAATATTAAATCTCTAATCTATATAAAAGTGGATTAGAGATTTTTTTATCTCGCTTAAACTATTTTTAAATAAAACTACTTTATAATCAATGCAAATCTATTTTTTACTTTGAATACTTAAATAAAAAATTAAAAAATTCAAATCATTTTCAATCATTTAATTTGAATATTAATGAGTAGACTTCAGATTCGCTGAATCTTATAAATCCATTTAGCACTTCTGACGTCTAGGAAAAATAAGTAAGATTTATAGCAAAACAAATATATATTAAAAATCAATGAATAGTGAATTGAATTTCCATCCAAATAATAAAAAAGAGATAAGATATAAGAGATGATTTGATGGCAGACAAATTCAGCAAAGAGACACGAAGCTACATCATGTCACGAATAAGAGGAAAGGACACTAAGCCAGAGATTATGGTTAGAAGCTTTCTTTTCTCACAAGGGCTTAGGTTTAGAAAGAATGACAAAAGATATCCTGGAAGCCCTGATGTTGTCCTTCCAAAGTATAATACTGTCGTATTTGTTCATGGCTGCTTCTGGCATCTTCATGAGGGCTGCAAACATGCAAAGATTCCAAAGTCAAATGTTGAATATTGGGAGAAAAAGCTATACGGTAACCGAGAGCGTGATAAGCGAAATAAAAAGGAACTTGAGGATATGGGATGGAATGTGATTACAGTCTGGGAATGTGAGCTTAAAAAGGATAAGCGTGAAAAGACCCTTTATGATTTATATAGTGAAATATTATCAAAAGATAAAAACAAAAATTAGGGGAAACTAGTGAACTAAATTAAAAAAGTAAAATGGAAGTGAATAATGAAAACAATATTTTTTGACACTGAAACAACAGGATTGAATTCTTATTCCTGCCAAATCATCGAACTTTCAATGATTACAGTCATTGATGGCGAAATCATTGAGAAATATGACAAGTTCGTAAGGTATGACGGGCTTTTGCCTGAGAGAATAGTCAGTTTAACAGGCATTACTGATAAGTTGCTTAGAGAAGAAGGTGTGGATGAAAAAGTCATTGCAGAGGACCTTAAGGAAAGGTTAAGTGAAGGCACATTGATGATAGCCCATAATTGCCAGTTTGACTTGTCATTCATTTATAATCTTCTTAAAAAATATTATCCAAATGAGGCTTATGAGATTTTAGAGAGCTTAAACTGGATTGACAGTTTGACTGTCTTAAAGGACCGTAAGAACTATCCTCATAAGTTAATCGATGCTGCTGATTATTATGGAATTGAATATGTGAATTTCCATAGGGGAATTGATGATACAATAGCTTTGATTAATGTGGTTCGAGAAATGAGAAAGGAACGTGATGACTTAAAAGAGTACATCAATATATTTGGATATAATCCAAAATATGGTGTTCAAGGAGAACGATTTAGATTCATTGAATATAAAAAGCAATATTATCATAATAGGGGATTTTTACCGAGTTCTATGATTCTTCCTAGGGAATAAAATATTACTATAATCAAAAAATTAATGCATATGATTAGGGAAATAAAAAAATAACTATTAAGTCAATTAGGTGATTTTATGTTTTCTGCAAGGCACGAAAAGAAATTTCTAGTCGAATATCCAATTGACATTGCTTATTCAAGCCTATTAGACACATTTCCAGTTAAATACTATAGGATGGTTGAACATAACAATAATTCCCACTGGGTGAAGGTTTTAGACTTTTCAAATCGTGGATTTGTGCTTGAAATCTATTTGCTTGAACACTCGGCTAATGCTACTATAATCAAGTTTATAGCAGACTATCCACAAGCAATTGCAGACATTGGAAGCGGATGCGAAATGGCTATTTATGCTGTTTTAGAAGCATACCTAAAGGAACTTGAAAAGAAAGTAAAGACAGATTCTGATTTGACTGACTTGCCAGGAGATACAGAACTTGTAAGTGCTGAAAGCTTCATAAATCCTATGAAAACTAAAAGCGATACAAAAACTATTGTTTTAGGCTATCTTTTATGTTTCTTAAGCATTATCTTACCGATTCTTTTAGTGGTTTTCTATGATCCAGAAAAAATACTTTTATTTACACTTGCACCTACAGCTGTAATATGCTTTAGCTTTGCCATTGCAGCAAGCACAATATTGCAGCTTAAGGAAAATCCAAAATCAATAAGTCATGGAAGAGTTCAGATTTGCATCTGCGGACTTATTCTAATAGTTGTAGGCTTCTTTTTGCATTTCAGCATATCTCTTTTAGGAATAATCATTCCTGCAATTGTATTTTTATATATGCGGAATCGCAGCAAATATTAAAAAAAGTATAGTTCCAAATTAATATTCAATTTTATAATATTTTAATTAAAATATTTAAAAAACATAGAGAAAATATTAAGATAAATTACAAAAAAGTGATTTAAGATTACAATTACAAATAAAAACGTGATTAATATGTCAGACATAGCAAATGTAGTTCAATTTAAAAAGGAAAATGGGGAAGAGTTTAATTTTGATGATAAATACGTTAAACTAACCGCATTAGAAGATAAACTATTAGTATTCAAATTTGAAGCTCCTCAAGAAATTTTAAAGGAAGGAAGAGCCTTCTTTGAAAAGTTCAACACTTATGAGCAAATCAAAGTGGATATAGGTGGAACTGGAGATATTTCATGTTATTTGAAAAGCTTATCTCCTATTGTAGGCAGAGGCCCTAAAAAAACAAATGGAGAATATTTAAACGGCATTTTTACATTATCCATTCAACAGATAGTTAAAGCTCCAGATTTAGAGGAAGAGCATAATTGTATGAACTGTGCCTTATCACAGAATGGATCATGTTCCATTAAGGACAATAGTGAAATAGATGGCTGTGGAGATTTCAAAAAATAAATTTTATAAAAAAAGATGTTTATTTTTATCTTCACACAAAACAAGATAGAGTAAAAAAAGAGTATATGAATGATTTGATTTAAATCATTCATTTTCAACTTGAACATTATCATCACTTTTCTTAGTTTGAACTGTTAACATAAAACAGGAGACTAAGTTTAATAAAGCATATATTGCAGCAAGAGCATTTACAAAGATAATTTGACCAATTAAATCATTCCAAGTTCCTTTTGAAGTAGAAAGAAGATTAATATAGCCAATATCTACATTTAATGACATGATACCTGCAACAATACGATCTGCACCGAAAATGTTTGATATGGCAAATATGAAAAGCACTATCAATATAATAGCTAAAATAATTCCTAAAAACTTATTGTTTCTTATCTTTTCATAAGGAATTACCAATAGGATAGACGGAATCATTATAATAAGAATATCAATTATTCCTAAGAAATTATTTGAAATTGCCCAAATGATTATGCCCAATACAATCATTAAAATTCCATAGATTGTCTTGTTTTTATCACTCACTTTGGATTTTACGTTTT
>CAMODR010000181.1 GCA_946611495.1 uncultured Methanobrevibacter sp.
AAAAAAATAATAAATGATAAGAAATAGTAATAAATGATAATAAATAATAACAAATAGACAAATATTAAAAATTAAATCAGAAAAAACTGAAAAGATAAAAAATAATTCTAATAATATCAAGGAGATAAAAAATGGACGAAACACCAATTAAAACAACCGTAGAAGAATTAACCAAACTTGTAAACATCAACAATTACATAGGAGATGCTATTGAAACTGAAGACAAAATATTAATCCCTGTTTCTAAAGCAGCTGTAGGATTTGGAATCGGTGAACATGACAGCGAATCCACATTAACAGGATCCGGTGCTGGAGCAAGTGTTGAACCTATAACCATGGTTGTTGTAACAAAAGGAGTCAATGGAATCGAAGGAATCAGAACCTTAAACCTAACTAAAGGTACTGAAGTTAACAAGGCACTTAGTGACCTTGGATTAATCGTTACTGACATTATTAAAGAATTCATCCCTTCAGTAATGCCAAATGAAGAGCCATATATGGACGCAGAATATCAAGAAGGAGTATACGAAGAGCCTCAAGAAGACAGCGTTAATGTGGCTGTAGAGGACATAGCCGAAACTGCAGAAGACATTGCAAAAGATGCTGAAGAAATAAAAGTAGACATAGAAGAAAAACTTGATGATGAATAAATAACAATGCAACCAGTTAAATTCTTTGAACAATAAGTTCTTAGAATTTAATAATATTTTTAACTCATTTTGAATTATAGGCGATAAATATGAACATATTACTTATTTTAGGAATTATAATCGCCTTAATCATAATAATTATACTGCTCATTCTTTACAAAGGAGTAAAACTATCCTTACTGCTTCAAAAAAAAGAAGCCCAACTGAATTATAATCTCATCATATCAATATTCTCCCTACCTGTTTTTAAAAGGAGCAATGAAGACAAGTCTGATGAGGATAATGAAGATGATGAAGAAGATAATGGGGATGGGGAAGAAAATGAACAAGATGAAGATGCTGATGAAGAAGATAAAGGAATAAAAGAAAAGTATAATGAAATCAAAGCTATCTTAAAGAAATTAAAAGAGTGTAAGCCTTATCTAAAGCCTTTCATAAAACATCTTCTAAGGTCCCTTGATTTTAAAAAAATATCTGGATTTTTAAAGATAGGATTGAATGACCATACAAAAACTGTAAAGATTGCCAGTTTCATATGGTCTGTAGGTGCAATAGTGAATACTGTCTCAAAACCAACAAGCCTAATAGTAGAGCCTACATTTACCGAAGAGGTAATTGACATTGATATGGAACTAGAGTTAAAGATCAATTTGCTGACAATCCTCATTCAAACAATCATCCTTTTAACTAAAAGGGAAATTAGAGAATTAATAGAAATGATATTGGATTATAGAAAAAGCGAATAAAACAATTAATCAGACAAAAAACAATAAAATTAAACAAAAAAATACCAAACAGGAAAAAACCAAAGAGAAAAAGCAAACACAATACCTAAAAGTTAATAAAAGATGATACTATGGATGGAGAAAACATATTAAATGGCATGCTTTATGTAAGAGAACATAAATTCAGTGATGCCATAAAACTATGGGATGAAGGAGAAATATACTTCGTATTCAAAACAGAAACCCTATCAATCAAACCGAATCCATCCAGAAAGGGTTTTAATCCAATAAAATTCTTTAAAGATGAAAATGAAATAAAAACAAAGGTAAGTGGACTTTTAATAGAACCAATAGCTTATATAATAAAGATAAAAATAGATAATGTTTACAAGTACCATATAAGCCCAATCAATAAGAAGAATATCGATTATGTCAAAAAATATAAAAGAACAATAATGAACGAGTTTAAAGACATAATAACTGAAATGGAAACTCAATAAAAAAAAGAATTAAGTAAAAACGACAATTACTTAATTTGCATAGAAATATTCTTCTTCATACTTAAAAGTAAATAAAAAAATAAAAAGTAAAAAACAACTATTTTTTAGGCATAGGAATATTCTCTTCTGCTACATGAATATCTGCAAGGAAAGGTCCTTCAGAATTTAAAGCACTATCTATAGCCTTAATCAAATCATCCCGAGAGACAACAGAAGCTGAATCAATGCCATAAGCATCAGCCAATTTAGCAAAGTTCGGATTATTCAAATCCACCTCATAGCGATCAAAGCCATACACAGTCTCTTCCCATTGGCGAATTATGCCCAGCTGAGAATTATTGATTATGAAAACATCCACATTCAAATCATATTCCTTAATGGTAGCCAATTCCTGAATAACCATTTGAATATCTCCATCACCGCAAATGATGACTACCTTTCCATCATCATTATTCTTCTTTAATGCACATGCAACCCCAATAGCTCCTGGAAGAGCATATCCCATAGGACCAAAGCCTCCTGAAAACAAGAGCTTTCCAAAGGAATCGCTTTTTGCAATCAAGGTAGTCCAAGTGGTATGAGTTCCAGCATCTGATAGGAAATGTGCTCCCTTAAATGAAGAAATGATCTTGTTTATCACATATGGAGGCCTTAATGGATTAAAATTCTCTTCTATATCATCGATTCCATCAATGATTTGCTCTTCATAGTTAGAATAAATCTCATCTAGCCAACTATCTGAATTAAATGATTCATCACTTTCAAAGTTCTCTAAAAGATAATCCAAGAAGAAAGACACATCATCACAAATATTGATATCTCCCTTAAGGCAGTCTTTATCAATATTCACATGAATGATTTTCTTTTTGGCAATATCAAAATCAGAACTTGCTATTGTACGTTCTGAAAGCTTAGCTCCAAGAACCAATATGCAGTCAGAATTATCATAAGCATAATTTGATAGGGAATTTCCCCTAAGTCCGACTATTCCCAGATTTCTTTTATCATACTCACTGATGATTCCCTTAGAGTGATAAGTGGTTGCAATAGGAAACATAGTTTTACTTAAAAATTCGTTTAATTTAACGATAGACTTTGACCAAACTATGCCATTTCCTACTATGACTAATGGTTTTTTTGAAACTTGTAATTTTTCAATAGCTAATTTAATATTGTCACGTATATCATAGGACATGTTTTGAGAAAAGTCATTAGAAAAGTTTGCATCAAAAGAAAAGATGTTTAGAAATTCCTTGAAACTATCTCCATCAAAAGAGAATGGATCAATTGAGTCAGAATCATCCCAATTGAATGGTCCTAAACCTAAATCAGATAGGTCAATATCAGCCAAATCAATTGAATCTAAGTCAACTTCTTCCAAAAGAACATTCTTTGACAGATTTATATGAACTGGACCTTTAGGAAACTTATGAAGAATTATTAAAGCTTCAACCATATTTAAAACAGCAGATTCGGCATCACTTGGATGAAAGCTTTTTATAGTGATATTCTCAAAAACAGAATTTATTGGAAAGGTCTGGAAATTATCTAAGCCCTTTTGGGAGTAGTCATTATCCCCAGTGATTACAAGCATTGGAACAGAGTCCTTAAAAGCTGTAGAGACTCCCATGACCAAATTCATAGCCCCAGGACCTGCAGTGGATATGCAGATTCCATATTCTCCAGAAGACCTTGCATAAGCATCTGCAGCATGGGCTGCTCCCTGCTCATGTCTTGTTAGTATGTGCTTGATTGAAGACTCCTTCAGTGCTTTATAGAAAGGGAGTATCTGCTCACCTGGATGGCCAAATATAAATTGGTTTCCATCACTTTCAATCAGATTAACTAAAGTCTCTGCAGTATTCATAATGTACCAATCCAAATTATATAATAAAATAATAAAATAAAAGATAGAGTAAACTACTCTTAAAAAAATAGAGCAAATTACTGCTCAAAAGAGAAAATTACTCTTAAAAAAATAGAGCAAATTACTGCTCAAAAGAGAAAATTACTCTTAAAA
>CAMODR010000182.1 GCA_946611495.1 uncultured Methanobrevibacter sp.
AATATTTATAAGATATCCTACAACTCCCACAATAAAAGCAGGAATTATAAAGTAAACGATTGCAACAATAAAGTTTAAAAAACCTGTAATAAAATTATCCCACCATTTAAACTCAGGAACTTCATCATCAAGGTCAATACCAGATTTAATAATGCTGATTTCATAACCAGACATTACCCATCCAATTAACATTGCCAATACAAGAGTTAACCCTCCTATTAAAATGTATTCAGAACCAATAAATCCTAAAAAATAGTAGAATATTCCTCCAAAAGTAAATGTTGCAACTAATACTGACAATACAACATAAATTGAGAAGGTTCCTAAGTTTTTAGATGGAAATAGAAAAGAATCTTTAATTATTTCCATTATTTCCATATTAACACCCATAATATAATTTTAAAACTCTCTAATGAGATATTGATATTTTTTTAAAAAGTAATATTTAAAATTTGTTTAAAAAAAAATAAGAATTTAAAATAAGAATTTAAAAAATTAAGGATTTAAAAAGATAAGATAAAAAAAGATTAGAAAATAGATTAAAAAGATTAAAAAAAATAACAATGAACAATACAAAAGAATAAATAATTAATTTTCATTTAGAATATATACTATAAAGTACAAACTTTAAATATATACTGTTTAATTTACAAACCTACTTTGTTCTAAAATTTTAAAATTAATACTTGGCGCTGATTATATGGAAATTATTAAGGGAAAAGAAATTCCGAAAAAAAGTTTGAAAAGAAGTTTAATCGTATTTATTGGAAATATGATAGGAATATATCTTATAAGTATTTTAGGTTTAGGAGTCGAAATTAGCCAAACTGGTGACATATTCCTTTTAGTATTATTCCTAGGTATAGTAAATGCAATACTCTGGCCTATTTTAACAAGAATAGCTATGCCATTTTTAGTATTGACCTTCGGAATAGGTTCATTAATATTAAACGGACTCCTTCTTCAGTTACTCGCACCATCATTTGGAATAGAAATCAAAGGAGCTGCAATGATTCTTGCCCCTTTAGGAATGGCTGCCGTTACAACAGTGCTATCTAGCTTAATAACAATTAATGATGACAGTTCATATTACAGATCCGTTTTAAATGATGCCAAAAAGAATGCAAAAAATGAAGTCAAGGATTATCCAGGCGTTATAATCGTTGAAATTGACGGACTTGCATATAATGTTTTATGTGAAGCAGTTGAAAAAGGAGACATGCCAACTCTTAAAAAAATGATTGAAAGCGAAGACTACAATCTTAGAATGTGGGAAACTGACTTGTCTTCACAAACCGGTGCAAGCCAAGCAGGAATCCTTCACGGAAATAATGAAGGTATCGTTGCATTCAGATGGATAGAAAAGAGCAACGGCAATCAGATGATGCAATGCTCTGGAATCAGCAATGTGCCGGAATTGGAAAAGAGAATTTCAGATGGTAATGGATTGCTTGTAGAAAATGGAGCAAGCAGATCTAATTTATTCTCTGGAGATACTGACAATGTAATATTTACATTCAGTAAGATAATGGACTTTGGAAAACTCTATAATAAGGCATGGTACTCAGTATTTTCCAATCCAAGCAATTTTGCACGTATTGTCTCATTGTTCCTTGCAGACATTGTACGTGAAATCTGGTCACAAATCACCCATTCAATCAAAAACGTCAGGCCAAGAATAAACCGTGGAATAGCTTATATTCCAACAAGAGCTGCTACAAACGTCTTTATGAGAGAAATCAACACTTCAACCTTAATCGGAGACATGATGGTTGGAGATGTTGATGTTGCATACTCAACATACTTAGGTTATGATGAAATAGCTCACCACTCTGGAGTCAGAGACAGTGACGCATGGATAGCATTAAGGCAAATGGACCAGCAAATAAAACACTTGACCGATGCAAACAGATATTCTCCAAGAGACTATCAATTTGTAATTCAATCTGACCATGGTCAAACAAACGGCGCCACATTTACCCAAAGATATGGTCAAACCTTTGAGGACTTTGTAAAATCATTGCTTCCAGAAGACATGACAATGTTTGCAAAAATGACTTCAAATGATGACCATTTTGTAGGAGACTACACTCCATTTGCAAGAAAAGATAAAAAAATAGAGAAAGAGAAAAAAGAAGCTAAAGAATTAAGTGACTCTGAAGTAATTGTACTGGCTTCAGGTAACCTTGCAATGATCTATTTGACCCAATGGACTAATAGATTAAGCTATGAGGAACTTAACAGCTATTTCCCTGAACTGATACCTGGCCTTATAAATAATGAATATGTTGGTTTTATTTTAGTTAAATCTAAAGAACATGGAGACTTAGCCATTGGAAAGAATGGAACCTACTACTTGGATAGCGGCAAAATCGAAGGTGAAAACCCTCTTCTTGGATTTGGAGACAATATCGTTAAACATCTAAAAAGAACCAGTTCATTTGAACATACACCAGATATCTTGGTTAACAGTTTCTATGATGAGGAAGCTGATGAGGTATGTGCATTTGAAGAATTGGTTGGAAGCCATGGAGGAGCAGGCGGAGATCAATCCAAACCGTTCATATTGTACCCTTCAAGCTGGAATGTCAGCGATGATGAAATCATCGGTGCAGAAAACATCTATAAACTATTAAAAGAGAATTTAGCTGAATTAAAAAAATAACTAAAACTATAACCTTTTCAAAAGAAAAATAGTTGAATTAAAAAATCAGCCCAGTAAAAATCTTTTAGGAGAGAATTTAGCTAAATTAAAAAATAATAGAAAAAAACAAAAAAGATATGAGCAATAAATCCATATCTAAAAAAATAAGTAGTTAAAAATAAGAATAGAAAAAAGATATGGTCAAATTAACCCCATATCTTATTCTTTATTATTACTATTTTTAATTAATGATTCCAACTCATCTAAACGTTTGTTTAACTCTTTTTCACGTTTTTGATTATGTTTCATCATAATTGCAGCGGTTAATGTTGCAGTACCTACACCAGATATGATGTATCCGCTCCAAACTAAAACCATACTGGTCAATTTACCAATGCCAGAATTACCAAGTATTGCATAACCATTACTTGTAAATGCATTTGAAACCATTACAGCAGAATTTAAAGGTTCAACACCTTCCACAAATAGTGTGATAATGAAGCTTATAAAAACTATAGCGAATAATAGTATGATTGTTATTCCAAGCCCATTTGTTTCAGTATATTTCCTAAATTTATCGAAGTATACCTTAATGAAATATGCATAAACAAGAATATGCATCAAATAAATTGGCCAAATCATTAGAAAATCATTGAAAACAAGGAATATTATAGCTTCAAAAGGCACCAAGAGGAAGAACAATATCTTATTTTTCAAATAACTATAATCCAAAGTTAAAGCGACATAGACTGACACAAGAATTTGTAAAACAGCAATCGCGAATACCTCATTAGCTTGAACTATCATGATGTATAATATAAAAGCAAAGAATATTAACATCATTACCAAATAATAAACTTGCTTTAATGTTTCAAGTTCCTCATCAGGGAAATATTCTCCTGGATTTAAAATTCTACTTTTACTATTCAATAATCTTACATGAATAAATTTTCCAACTGCAAATAACACACCAAATATTAAAATTGGAATTATTAATTCACAGACAACTTTAAAAATCTCCATATTAATACATATATCAATACATATATTTTAATCTTTTATTTTTTTTTAAGGGGTTTGTCAATAAATATAGCTAGGTTCATTAACTTCCTTTACATCATCACTCTCTTTTACCTCACCAATCAGCAATGGCGAATTAGGATTATGCAACTTTTGGTTCTTTTTAACCAGCTTCATGTTGCTGTTGGCGTAACACACTTTAAATTATCTACTACTTTTTAGTG
>CAMODR010000183.1 GCA_946611495.1 uncultured Methanobrevibacter sp.
TAAAGAGGGTCTTAAAATCATACATTTTCACTTAGGAGTTTCTTATTTCAGATTAATGGAGTTAGATAATGCAATTTGGGAATTTGAAAAGGCTCGAGAATATGGTGATGATTCCACCATATTACTTAACTTAGCCAACTGTTATGATATGGCAAATCAAAAGGAAAAAGCACTTGAAACGTATAAAGAACTTTCCAAAAGAGAACCATATAATCAAGAGATTATTCAAAAAATTGAAAATTTAAAAAGAGAAAATAACGGAAAAGATTTGCTTAGTGAGAGTAATTTCAATTCAATCGATGAGGCTTTTTTACAGGGAAATATATATTGGCAACAGGAAGAATATGAAAAGGCAATTGAAGCTTTTGATTTTATCACTGATATCATGCCCAACCATCCGCCTTCATGGCACAATAAAGGTTTCTCATATTATCAGTTAGGCAGATATGAAGAAGCAATGAAAAACTTTGATGAAGCATTAAAATATAATCCCAATAGCCAATATTCCATGTTTTATAAATCTTCAATTTATATGGAAGAGGGAGATTTTGAAAATGCAGAGGATTGGATAGTTAAAGCATTAATGATTTCACCAAATGAACCCCAATTTCTAAATAATTATATTTACATCCTAACCCAATTAGGTAAATATGAACAAGCAATTGATGTTGCTAATAAATCATTGATTATTGAACCTGATCGTGATGATATCTATAATTATAAAGGTCTTGCATTAAGTAATTTAAATCGCTTAGAAGAGGCTATTGAATGTTATGATAAAGCATTAAAAATCAATCCAAATAATATTGATGTATTAAACAGTAAAGGTGTTGCTTTAGATAATTTAAATAGATCAGATGAGGCCATAGAATGCTACGATAAAGCATTAAAAATCAATCCAAACTATAGTGAAGTATGGAACAATAAAGGATTCACTTTAAACAAATTAAATAAGTTAGATGAAGCTATTGAATGCTACGATAAAGCATTAAAAATCAATCCAAACCATATTGAAGCATGGACCAATAAAGGCCTTGTTTTAAGTAATCAAAATAAATTAGATGAATCCATCGAATGCTTCGATAAAGCATTAAACATCAATCCAAACATTATTGAGATATGGAACAATAAGGGCTTTGCTTTAAGTAATCTAAATAGATTAGATGAATCCCTCAAATGCTTTGATAATGCATTAAAAATTAATCCATACGATTTTGAAGTATGGGCTAATAAAGGTGTTGTTTTAGAAAATTCAGATAGGATAGATGAAGCTATTGAATGTTATGAAAAAGCTTTAACCTTATCTCCACGTAATCCCGATATTTTAAATAGATTATCTTTTATTAAAGCGAAAAAGAATGGTTCTGGGATAGTGGATTTATATTTATAGTCATTAGGTGATAGCATGAAAAATAAAATTAATTTGGAAAAAATTATTAATAATACAGACAAGAATAAGTCATCTACTTCTGTTGCATTTAAAACTGAAGACATTAATTTTGATTTAGAATCTATTAAAGAAGCATTAAAGGTTTCTGATAAAATATTTTTACAAATTGGATCTTTTAAGTATGATGAAGATTCTTATGATGAACCATGCTTTATAATTGATGAAGAATATATTATTGATGAATTGGAATATATTGATGAATGCTATGAAGAATATAAATCTGATAATGCAGGATATGGAATTTATCTTGATAAGAATTTAAATGTAGAGTATGGATATTATACAGAAGAACTTACCATATTTGGAAGACCGTATAGAATTTTTCATGATTTAAAAAATGCAAGAGATAATGAAGTTAAAATTGAACTAATTACCAGACTCGCTAACGCTGATATCTGGATAACACCAGATATATCCATGTATGATTTTCATAATAAATGTGATTTGGAAAAACTTGTTAAATTGATAAATTGGGGTAATGTATCTATATTTGGAGCATTTGATTGGAAAACTCCTGTTAGCTTAGGCAATTTGGATTCAGATTCTTTTAAAGAAGCATTGAATAATTATGATGAAATATTTTTAGAACTAGGAGATTTTTCATATAGTTCTGAGTATGGTAGTATCCTAATTGAAACACATGACAACAGACTTAATAAATATGAAGAGATTTATGATATAAAATCTGAATATGAATATGAAATTATGGGATATGGAATTTATCTTGATAAAGATTTAAATGTTGAGTATGGATATTATACAAATAAATATTCCCCATACACTCAGGAATATAATAAAACTTTTCATGATTTTGAAGATGCAAGAGATGATGATGAAGTTAAAAATAAAATATATTCAATATTGGATGAATTGGATATCTGGAACCAATTAGAAGTATCTATTTTTCCTGAAGATAAAATGTATTGTCCCTTCTGTAGAAAAAAACATGATAATTATAAAAAATTTTGTACAAAATGTAGAACAAAATTAATTTCAGGAACATTAATAAATGAAAAAATTCAAACAGAACAAGAGATAAGGAATAATCATCTCTCAAAATTATCAGAATCATTAGATGAAGCTTCTGTGATGTCATTAGCCAATACAATAAACCCTTATTCACGGATATTTGACTCTAAAGAAAGCCTATTGATTAATATGTTAAAACTATATAGTTTTAATGAAATAAGTATGATGTCAAAAAATATTCCAAAAGATGAATATCAGTTTTTCAAATCATTTAATGAACTAGACAAGGAATCTGCACGAGAATTTTACGAATATACGACAAATCATTCCTTCAGGACATCATCTAAGGAAATTATTTTGAAACATTTACTAAATAGTTATCCTATAAACGAATTATATGAAAAATTAATGAGTTTTAATTCTCTTGATAATTAAGAATTACTTGGAGTGATTTTATGCAGGAATTATATAATAAAGTGCTAGCGGCAACAAATCCTTTTGAAGTTATTAAGTTAAGTGATGAATTTTTAGATAAACATTTAACAGGATATATAAAGTTAATGTTTCTTAAAGGAGAAACATTATTGAGTTTGGCAAGATTTGATGATGCTCTTTATGTTTTTAAGCAAATTATTAATTACAATAACACTAATTTTACTGGAAGAGCTCATAATTCCATTGGATTTTGTTATTTCCTGAAAAATGAATTTGAAAAAGCAAATTCAGAATTTGAAAAATGCTCTAATGAGTCATTACAGCTTAACTCAGCAATTCTTAATCTAGCAGCTTATTATTCAAAAACAATCCATAAACAAAATACTTATAAAATTTTTAAAGAATTATATAACATGGATCCAGCTAATAAACATGATGATGTTCATATGTCATTTTTAACATTAGCAAGCACTCCTGAAGAACTTATTCATATATTTGACAGCACTATAGATGAAATTTATGTTCCTGATTTGAATGTTCTTTTCGCTAAAGGAGATGCTTTTGTTAGTCTGGAAAGCTTTGATGAGGCAATTCCTGTTTTTGAAGAAATTCTTAAATATCGCAATAATAGTGATACTGAAATTGCCGGTAAAACACATACAGCCCTTGGAATTTGTCATTTTAGAAAAAATGAATTGAATAAAGCCCTTTTTGAATTTGAAAATGCAAGGAAATATTCAGATGATTCACTAGTATTATATAATTTAGCAAGCACATATACACTCCTAAATCAAAAGAAAAAAGGTCTTGAAGTTTATAAAGAATTATCCAAAAGAGAACCGTATAACCAAGATGTTAAAAAAATTATTAAAATGCTTGAAGTAGAGCTTAAAAGAGAAAAACCGATTAATAACATTCCTTTCAATTCAATTGAAGATGCATTAACTCAAGCAGATACATATTGGGAACTCAAGGACTATGAAAAGGTAATTGAGGTTTATGATCTAATTAGTGATTCTATGCCTAAACAAC
>CAMODR010000184.1 GCA_946611495.1 uncultured Methanobrevibacter sp.
AAAATTAAAATAAAGAAAATAAAATTAATAAAAAAAGATTTTGTAAAGGAAAAAAGAACTAAATATTATTTATATCCTTTAAGTATATCTTGTCATCACATATGGTATCAACTAAGTCCATATCATGACTAACTAAAAGGAATCCCATTTTTCTTTCCTTAACAACCTTCAATACAGAATCCAATATCTGAACTTGAGTAATAGCATCAAGCATGGTAGTCATTTCATCTGCTATAAGGAACTTTGTTTTAGGATTTAAAGACCTAAGCACTGAAAACCTTTGAAGCTCTCCACCAGAAAGCTCCTGTGGGAATCTTGTAAGCCAAGACTTTTGAATACCGAATTCCTTTAGAAACTCATCAGGTACATCCCATGATTCCTTTAAAACCTGTTCCATTTTCCATTTAGGATTCATAACCTTTTCAGGATGTTGATAAATCAATTGAATAGGCTTAAAACCTTTTTTAGGAAGTGGTTGACCATCAAAGCTAACGCTGCCTTCAAAGCCTGTAACATAGCCTGATAATATCTTACATAATGTAGACTTACCGCTACCACTATCACCAATCAATCCAATGATCTTATTATTGTCCAATTCCAAATTAACATCTTTCAATAGGTATTTATTAGCGGAAGGATATTTGAATGAAATGTTTGTTGCCTTAAGCTCCATCTTATGCACCATCCTCTTCAACAGCCACATCAACACTAATAGAAGAATCCCCTTCAACAGCCACATCATCAATACTAATAGGAGAATCCTCTTCAACAGTTAAATTAGAGTCTTCATTTTCTAAATCAACAGATTCAGATTCTTTAATGCCTAAATCATCATTAGAACCATCATAATTATAAATATCTTCAATTGATAAGCCTTCATACTTAAAGCATCTAATCTTCTTCTCACCTAAGTCAAGCAATTCAGGCCTTTCATTTGCACATCTGTCAAATCTCATCTCACACCTATCATAGAATGGACATCCATTAGGTATTTCACCATGCAATGGCTGATGGCCCTTAACCAATTCAAAGCCATTTGCAGGCAATGCCTTATACAAAGATTTTGTATATGGGTGAAGAAGATTTTCACCTTCGCCTGAAAAGTCCTCTTTCTTAGCTATCTCAATTACATATCCTGAATAGAATATTCCTATTCTGTCTGCAACCTCTAATGCTGCATGGATATCGTGAGTGATTAAAAGAACACCTACACCATCCTCTTTCATATGCCTAAAATGATTTAAGGTTTCTTGAACAGTCTTTTCATCCAAACCAGGTGTTGGTTCATCAGCTACAACCAATTTAGGGTCTGACAATAATGCAGTGGATACAAGCACTCTTCTAGCCATTCCCCCAGATAATTGGAATGGATACATATCATCCACTTCTTCGCCTAAATTGTAATGATCAAAAATTTCTCTTTGCTTTAACTTCTTTTCCTTTCTTTCCTCATCACTTTTAGTTAATCCAATAGCCTGGTCTGATATTTTCATTAAAGGGTCTAAGAAATTTACTGATTGAGGAATCAATGCTATCTCTTTTCCGCTAAGCTCTTCCTTATCTTCTTGGCTAAGTTCCTTACCCTTATACTTAATTTTTCCATTTAAGTTAGCATTCTCAGGAAGTATTCCAAAAATAGCATGGGCCAATAAACTTTTTCCAGACCCACTTGAACCTAAAACAGCTAATATTTCTCCTTCTGAAATATCTAAAGTTAAATCAGTGATAACTTTTAAATCTCTTTGATTTAAACCTTTTGTATATTGTAAAAATGAAATGGAAACATTTTCGACATCTAACAATTTTTCCATCATATCACCGTTAAATGATAAATTTTATATAGTATTTTGTACTTCATCAATATTAAAAGTTATGCAAAATTTCCAAAAAAGTATTACTTTTTTTGAAATTTATTGAGTTAAGTATTACTTAGAAAATTTTAGGATAATTATTTAGAGAATGCATGCTTTTTCTTAATTCTAGATTATTGGGTGTTAAAAATGGATATAGTTATTAAGAATTTAGATAAGGATTCCGATATAGAAAAAGTCAAAGAGTTTTTATTTAAGATGATCAAATTAGAATTCGGATATGATTATGTGCCTGAATGGCATCAAGACATTGTAAATATCGATGAATACTATATTAATCCCAAAAGAAACAATATGTTTGTTGCATATAATGAGGAAAACGACGAAATCATAGCTACAATCGGCATAAGAGCCTATGATAAGAACTTTCCACAATTCAAACACTTATATTCAAATGAGAATACAGCAAGCATATGGAGACTATTCGTTGATAGAAGATATAGACGTTGCGGCTTAGCTTCCAAAATGTTTAATGTGGCTGAAAACTTTGCAGCAACTGAAGAATATAGTGAAATCTATTTGCACACACATAAAACCTTAGAGGGAGCATTAAGCTTTTGGACCAAAATGGGCTTCATAACAACCATAGATGAAGAAGACGAGCTTGAAACAGTCCATATGGATAAGAAAATTAGTAAAATAGACTTAAATGCAAAAGCTTTTGACTATACTTATGTAATAGATTAATGTTTAATTAAAGCCAATGGATAAAAACACCCAATTAAAAAAGGATTAATTAAACATATCACTGAAAAAATTAAAAAAAATATAATAGTTAATTATTAAAAAAAGAACTTAAAAAAAGATAATAATCTAATATATAAAAAAACTAAAAGATAACACCCTTAATAAGCTAAAGAACTAAAACCTCTTTATAAACCTTTGAGTAAAAGGACAGGCAAAGATACATTTGCCACAAACGGTATCAGGACTTCCTAAATTGATTTCAGATACCTTAAGTGCATAATTTTCACACTTCTTATCATCATAAAACTCATTTCTTTTAAGAGTATAATTCCATTCCTTACCGCTTATTGCACCACCTAAACAGGCATCCCTACATTTCATGCACTTTCCACACCTTGACTTAAGTATAGGAGTTCCTAGTTCCAAAGGAGCATTAGTCAAAACTGAAGAGAGCCTTAATGCAGATCCATACTTTATAGTTGTAAATAGTGCAGACTTTCCAATCCATCCTAATCCTGCTCTGGTTGCAATGGTCTTATGAGGCAGTTCAAATGAATTGAACTCTCCAAAATCAGTTCCTAAACGCTTTTTTGTTTGGGCATAGGCATCATAGCCGTGATCAATTAGAAACTCTTCACAAATCATGCCTAAATCATCCAGTCTAGTATTGAGGCTAATCAATTCATCGACATACTCCTTTGTAGGCGCATTTTCCATTTCCCTTATGATTTCCTTAGGATATACTATATGGAAAACAACCCCTACATTCAATCCCTTTATTGTAGTGAACTTAAGTATATCTGCATAGCCTACATCACTTGCACCATTTTTAATCAGATAGTCTCTTAGCTCATCAGATAATGACATGGTAGTAATTTTATCCATAGTTTTATTTAAGTTTAAGTTAATTATTACTTTTTACTTGTTTTTGAGCCTTAAATTATTACTTTTCCAATTAGATAGCCCTAATTTGTATTACTTTTTATCTATTTTTTCCCTTTTTAGTAATAAGTTTCTAAAAATTTCTTAAATAAGTAAAAACTAAAGAAAAGCAAATTAAACTGAAAATCAAGAATAAAACTAATTTAGATAACAATTAACTAAATAAAGAAATTTAAAATAAAATAAACGATTATTAAGACCTTATTTAACTATTTTTTTAGTTTAAAGCACTTAAAATAATAATTAAAGAACTGTTATATTTTATATAAAATTATAACAATTGCTAATCCATTAGATTAATGAATAAGTATTTATAATGCTTTTTACTATAAATATACGTAGTATTAAAATAATTTTGAAAAGTATTACTTTTTACTTAACT
>CAMODR010000185.1 GCA_946611495.1 uncultured Methanobrevibacter sp.
TTTTTACTAGTTTTATTTTAATTAGCTTAATTTTTATTAGCTTAATTTTTTTTATTAGTTTTATTTTCATTAATTATTATAATCTTTTTAGATTTTTAAAAGAATGCATCTAGGCTTTGTTGACGTTCATTAGATGCTAATTCAAGTAATCTGTTTTTATCGTATCCTAAAGGTTCCATCATTCTTGAAACTGCAGGAATCAATTGATTTTCAATATAATATTCCTTATCATACTCAATTCCTTCACTGTATTCATAAGGAACTGCCCTTTGGCTAATAGATCCTTTTCCCTTGGCGATTATATATTGGACAATTGTGCCTTTTCCAACTTTTATCCCATGAGCTTCTATCTCACGGGCAGCAATTACATGAGGTCCAATTTGCTTGTAGTCATCAAGATTTTTTGTAATCTGAGTATGAATTATAAGGTCTTTAGTTTCGATATCTCCAGATTTGATCTTTTTAAGTACTTTACTAATGATTTTTTCAGCTTTTTTAATATCCCCTTCCTTTAGGATAGCCATTAATATTTCTTCTTGGGTATTTTTAGCTATTGGAGCCCAATCTCTTCGAACAAGTTCCAATCCTTTTGCTATGATTCTCCCATCTTCTATAACTGCATATCTTTTTTTGCTTACAAAAAAACCTCTTCTATAAAATCCTTCATATTCCAATTCCATAGTGTCGGGCAATTCTCCATTAAAATAACTTAAGAACTTATCTTTTTGGATTTGAATTTCTTTTTCAATAGCCAATTGTTCAGGAGATTCTTCCATTTTTACACCTTTTTTGATTTCTAAGATTTTGAATATTCAAACGCTTTAATGATGTTTTTATCATTAGACCGTTTTTATTTGGATTTCATAATATTAAATTGAATATTAAGATTTTTTTATACTAATTATATTTATGAATTTTTCTTTTTAAATAATTTATGTATTGAATTTTCTCTTTTATTTTATTTTAAACTTAATAATAGAACATTTTTATTTTTCTAGAATTATTTGGAAGTTAAATAAAATTTATCATTCCTTATGGAAAATTTTTTTTATAAAAATAGTTAGGTTTATATATTGTTTTGAATATAAATATATACATTCTTATTTTATCTTGCGATAAGAATCATTAATTAACTTGCTTATTTGAGAATTTATTCTCGTTAAACTTTAAAAAATAAAGTCAAAAAATAGACTTGATAGTTAGTATCTAGACTATTAAGTTTTTCTCTTTATCAAGCAAAGCGGTCAGCTTGTTTTTTGAGTTTTAAATTTTATAGAACTAATCTTCCTTAGAGGACTCTATGGAAAATTTAGTTTATTGAATTATTGCTATTTATTAGCAGATATTAAGATTAAAATTAATCTTAATCAATTATTAATATTATTAAATTACGGATGAAAAAAATTAAGGAGATATTGTTATGGCAATTTGTCAAGGAAAATCAACCAGATCACCTTCTGGTGCTAGAAGAGTTGCAAATCGTGGAAAAAGGAAATCTGAATTAGGTAGAGAATCTGCAGAAACCAAATTAGGTGAAAAAAACTTAAGAAAAATTAGAACCCGTGGTGGAAACGAAAAACACAGATTAGCTGGAGATAATAAAATTAACGTAATCGATGCAGACGGAAAAGCTCAAACTGTAGAAATTTTCGGTGTAATCGAAAACACAGCTAACCCAAACTACGTAAGAAGGAACATCATTACCAAAGGTGCTGTAGTAGATACTGCTGCTGGTAAAGCAAAAGTAACTTCCAGACCTGGTCAAGACGGTGTAATTAACGGAGTTTTAATCGAATAATTTCGTTAATTTATTTTTTTCTTTTTACTTTTTTTTACTATACTTTTTTTTACTGATTTTAACTATAACTACTTTTAATTAATTTAATTCTTTTATTATTGTACTGTTTTTTTATTACTTATTTTAAATTTTAACTTTTTAAAGGGTTTTTAATATAATATTTTTTTTTAAGATCTTTTATTTTATAGATTTAATATATTTTTTCATTATCCATTTGTCATTTTTTTAATTTTTATTATATTTATTAATAAATTTTATAAAATATTGCAAATACTTATTTAATAGTAAATACTATATAATAATGTTAGATATATTGCTAAATAATTTATATTCAAATAGCAATTAACTTTAAGAAATTACTAAAATTTCTTTTTAATTTAACAATTTATATTTACTAAAAATATTTAATTTTGATTACTAAGGCGATATAATGAAAATAGGAATGTCACACGGTGCTGGTGGAGAGGTTATGGGTAATTTAATCTCAGAAACCATTCTTAAGAATTTATCAAAAAAAGCTGTTGAAGGAGGATATGGTTTAGATGCTTTAGATGATGGAGCAACTATTCCTTTAGGTGATTATGAGATTGTTGTAACAACTGACGGTCACACTGTAAACCCTTTATTCTTCCCAGGTGGAGATATAGGAAGAATTTCCGCAGCAGGAACTATTAATGATGTTTCAGTTATGGGCGCAAAGCCTTTAGCTATTTCTAATGCAATGATCTTACAGGAAGGTTTTCCAATAGAAGACTTAGATAAGATTATAAAATCCATGAGTGACACTTGTGAAGAGGCTGATGTAGCTGTAATTACAGGAGACACTAAAGTTATGGAACAAGATAAGCTTGATGGACTTGTTATCGTAACCACAGGTATTGGAATAGCTAAGAAAGGAGAAGTTATTAAAGACTCAACTTTAAGTGTTGGCGATAAAATAATCATCACTGGAAGTGTTGGAGACCATGGAATGAGTTTAATGTCCTTTAGGGAAGGTTTTGGATTTGAAACAGAATTAAAGTCTGACGTAGCTCCAATGTGGGGAATTATCTCCAAAGCTCTTGAAGTTGGAGGAGTCACTGCTATGAAAGACCCTACTCGTGGAGGATTGGCTAATTGTATTAATGAAATGGCTCGTAAATCTGGTGTTGGAGTATTGCTTCAAGATGAAGCTATTCCTGTCAAAAGAGAAGTTAGGGCAGCATCTGAAATGTTAGGTATTGATCCATATGAAGTTGCTAACGAAGGTAAGGTTTTAATGGGCGTTAAGGCTGAAAAGGCTGAAGAAGTTTTAGAAGCCATTAAAACTGACAAATATGGTAAGGATGCAGCTATCATTGGTGAAGTTATTGATGATGATAAGGTCTTAATTGAAACTGGTATCGGTGGAGTAAGAATCTTGGAAACTCCTATTGCAGATCCAGTTCCAAGAGTATGTTAATAACTGAATACTTTTATATTTATAACTTTAAATATTTTTAAGTAAGTTATACTTCTTTAATAAAAGCATTTGAATGAAGTTATGAGGGATAATATGAATTTATTTGCAAAGAGAGTAATTGCTTATATTCTTGATTTCTTTGTTGTTTCAGCATTTATGTGGATTTTCTCATATTTTGCATATTTCTTTATAAATTATCTTAATATGTTCCAAATCTACCATTATTTCATTTTTATACTTCCAATATTAATCTTGGTTTACTTCACAGTTTTAGAGAAAAATCTCGGTGCAACTGTTGGCAAAAGATTAATGTTTATTGAAGTAAAATCTACTGTAGCAAAAAGAAGCAGAAATGGAAGAAATTATAATTTAAGCTATGGGCAAGCATTTATTAGATCATTATCTAAAATTTACTGGTTCCCTATAGTTGTAGATGTAATTCTTGGTAAAATTGCTGGAAAAACAAGATTATTAGAAGGATTTTCAAGAACTACTGTTGTAGAAGAAAAAGAAGATAATTATCTTTATTATTAAGTAATCTTTTTACTTAATAATTTTTTATAATTTATCTTTTAAAAATATATTTTATTTATGTGCTGATTTTTTAATTTAAATTATTTTATTATTTTTAGTTTTTAAA
>CAMODR010000186.1 GCA_946611495.1 uncultured Methanobrevibacter sp.
ATATATTACACTAGCATTTATAAGGATAAGAATGAGTTTACTTACTTTTTTGGTCTTGCAAGAGATCCAGTTATTGCAACATCTTCCTATATGGATATGGGTGCTAAAATAGTGCCTAAATTAGTGGCTATTTTGAATACAGAGGATTCTTCAAAATCATCTATAGTTTTTGCAGAAGATAGCGAAGAGTTTAATAATGTAATTTTATTGAGAATCGATTGCAGCCAATTGTCTGATTTGGAATTAAAGGTTTTAAAAAATAAAAATAGGCTTACACGTCTGGAAGAGGGAAAGGGTTTTATTAAGTTTGGTCCTATAGGTAACTTTAATACATTAAGAAACATTAGAAATTTCATCTCAAATGTTGATTTTGAATATGATAATGGAATTTATGCAAAAATCATAAATGTTTCCATTCCTCTTGATGTCCATTCTCTTAAGCCAGATAGGGACGTCTTAAAGGATAGGTTCTATAATTCTACTATATCTAATTCTACTTTTGAAGATGTTATTGATGTTAATTTGGAAGAAGAAAAAGAAGATTCTAACAGTTCTTCTAATGACTTAACTAGTGATTCAGTTTATGATTCTTCATCAGATGAAATCAATGTCGCAAAATCTAAAGATTATTCTAAAATTGTTGATAATACAAGCTTAAATAAAGATTTCATCGAAGATTCTTATTCTGACTTGTATTTATTTAAGAAATTTATTGTTGAAGAAAATGAAGTGTATATGGAAATGTCCATTCCAAAGGATGAATTTTTCAAAATAATGAAATTATTACATTCTTTTGTAGACTCATATAGATTCGTTTTAGATTTTATCGAAGTTTTAGATATGGATGATGGATTATTGAATATAACTTCAAGTATTTTAAATGATGATGTTGAAATGATTAAAATTATTGAAGATATTTTAAAGAAAAATGGGTTTGATTACTTAGGATAATTTATTTATATCTTTTAATTATCGTTTTCATTGATGTTTATATTTTTGACTATTTTATTTGTTAATGAAATGATTATAATAGTGCTAAATAATCAAATATATAAAGTAATTAAGTATTTTTATATATGATTAAAAATAAAACTACATATAATAAAATCATTTTTAATTTTTCGGGTGAAATTATGGATAATAAAACAATTTCTGTTGAGTTAACTGAAGAGCAATATAAAAAATATCAAATAATGCAGGAAAATGATTTGTCTGTTGGTGAAGCTATTGATTTAATTTTCAAACTCAGAGATCAATTCCAAGTTTCCAGTAATGAACTTCTTGAAATCAGGGTTGCAGAATTAGAAAATAAAAAGAAAAATTTATCTCAGGAAATGGATGAAATTGATAATGAGTTAGGAATTCTTGGCAAAATTGCAGATACTGCTTTAAATCCTCAGCAAAAACAACAAATCTTTGAAAAAGAGTATGTTCCATCTAAAGATTCTTATGAGATGAAAGTCTTAGCAAAAAAACAAAAAATAGTTTGGGGAAAAGATTTCTTTAAATTCTAAATGCTTTTTTCTATAATTCCCATTTCTTTTTTTATTTATTATTCTCTTTTTACTTTTCGTTTTTTTTTTCATTATTAGTTTTGTTTAATTTTTATAATTATTTAACTAACCTAAATAATTATGTAAATATATAAAACTTTTTATATATGAAAGTTTTAAATAATATTGTAGGGTTATTTAATAATGCTGTTTTATTAGAATTTTTTATAAACCCCCAATATTATAAAAATCTATTTGTGTTATTGATAATCCTACGATTTATATTAAATAGCTTATTCTTTCTTTTTTATAAGATATTAGTTAAATTTTATTTTTAAATGAAAATAAACCTTATTTTATTGTTTTTAGCTGATATTATATCTTTTTTATATTATTTTATCTTTTTTTATAAGTGATTTTTATATAATAAAACTTTCTATAAGCAAATTATATATAATAAATTAAACTAATATTTTATTGAGTATTCATTTATGATTTTATAGAAAAAATTTTGTTATAAAATCATTATCATTAATTATTAGGAGTGGATTTATCTGACAAAATATATTATAATTACTGGTGGAGTAGTAAGTTCTATTGGAAAAGGAATTACCTCTGCATCTATTGGTCGTATTTTACGTTCTTATGGCTTAAAAGTTGCAGCTATTAAGATTGACCCATATTTAAATTGGGATTCTGGTACTTTAAACCCATACCAACACGGTGAAGTGTTTGTGACTTATGATGGTATGGAAACTGATCTTGATTTAGGACACTATGAAAGATTCCTGGATGTGGAGCTTCCTGGAATATCAAACATAACCACTGGTAAAGTCTATCAGTCTGTAATTACCAAAGAAAGAAATGGAGATTTCTTAGGTGCTTGTGTTCAGATTATTCCTCATATAACTAATGAAATTAAGGAAATGGTTCGTGAAATTTCCGCTAAGGATGATTATGATGTTGTTTTAGTTGAACTTGGTGGAACTGTTGGGGACATTGAAAGCCAACCATTCTTAGAAGCATTAAGACAATTAAGAAATGAAGAAGGTTCTGATAATGTAATGTTTGTTCATGTAACCTTTGTTCCTTATTTGAATGCAGCTGGCGAATTTAAGACAAAACCTACTCAACATTCTACAAAAGAACTTAGAAGTATGGGTATTAACCCTAATATGATTGTCTTAAGAAGTCAAGAACCTATTGATGATGACTTAAAGGCTAAAATCGCTCACTTCTGTGATGTTGAAGTCGAAGCAGTCGTTAACACTCCTGATGCTCAATCAATTTATGAAGTTCCTTTAGTTTTAGATAGGGAAAATGCTGGCCAATACATTTCAGATAGAATTAATCTTGGAATAGACTTTGAAAATGATAAGAATACTCTTAATGAATGGGAAGAAATCGTAAACTCCCTAAAGATACAAGATCCTGTAGTTACCATTGGTATCGTAGGTAAATATGTAGAATTAGAAGATGCTTATATCAGTATTAGAGAATCATTGCATCATGCAGCAGCTAAAATTGGAGCAAAAATGAATATTGAATACCTTAGCTCTGATGTTAATGTGGATGACGAAGAAGAATTGAATGCATTTAAGGAAAAACTCGCTGAATTTGATGGAATTTTAATCCCTGGTGGATTTGGAGAGCGTGGTGTAGAAGGCAAGCTTCAAGCTGTTGATTATGCAATTGAAAATGAGACTCCTATTTTCGGTATTTGCTTAGGTATGCATTCCATGGTTATTCAATTTGCAAGAAGAATAGGAATGGAAGGTGCAAACAGTACTGAATTCAATAAGGAAACTGAATATCCTGTAATTGATATGATGGAAAAGCAAAAGCAAATCAAGAAAATGGGCGGAACTATGCGTTTAGGTGCTTATGAATGTAAATTAATTGATGGCACTAAGACTAAAGAGGCTTATGGAGAAGACCTTATTCAAGAAAGACACAGACATAGATTTGAATATAATAATGAATATAGGGAAGTTCTTCAAGAAAACGGTTTAATGATTTCTGGTACAACTCCTGATGATTTCTTGGTAGAAATTGTTGAATTGCCTGACCATCCTTGGTTTATTGGATGTCAATTCCATCCAGAGTTTAAATCCAGACCAAATAATGCTCATCCGTTATTTGCTTCTTTTGTTCAAGCAGCATATGATAATAAATAAATCATAATCTGCTTTACTTTTTCTTTTTTATTTTCTAATTTTATTTAACTTTTTTTTAGGTTTTTATTTTTTTATTTTCTAATTTTATTTAACTTTTTTTTGGTTTTTATTTTTTTATTTTCTAATTTTATTTAACTTTTTTTTGGTTTTTATTTT
>CAMODR010000187.1 GCA_946611495.1 uncultured Methanobrevibacter sp.
TGTTTAAAATTATTGTAATGATTTAATTTATTTTAATTTAATCATATGTTGGAGAAAATGAAAACCCTTGCTTAAATTGATAAATTGGTAAATTCATAACCCTTAAAAATCTTAATTTAAGCAATAAATTAATCGTTTGAGGTAATAATATGACTAGCAAAGACATAAGCTGTGGAGGAGAACATAAAGGCTCAAAATTTGCTCATATTACAAAAGTGCATCCATGCTATAATGAAAAATTGCATGACAAGGTTGGAAGAGTCCATGTGCCTATTGCACCAAAATGTAATATTGGATGTAATTTCTGTATTAGGTCAATTAACACTGAAGAAGATAGGCCTGGTGTTGCAGGTTCAATTATGGATGCAGATGCTGCAGTTGAACATGTATTGAATGTAACTGAAGATAGCGCTATCACTGTTGTAGGTGTAGCAGGTCCTGGTGACTCACTTGCAAATGAGGCTACATTTGAATTCTTTGAGAAAATCAATGAAGTAAAGCCAGATTTAATCAAATGTATGAGTACCAATGGTCTTTTGCTTCCAAAATATGCTAATAAAATTGCAGAGCTTGGCGTAAACACTGTAACTGTAACAGTAAATGCAGTGGACCCTGAAATCGGAAAGGACATTTATGGATTCATATTCTATGAAGGAAAGGTCTATAAGGGAAAAGAGGCTGCAGAAATACTCTGTAAAAATCAGCTTGAAGGTATAAAAAGAATCACTGACCTTGGAGTTGTTGTTAAAGTCAATATTGTTCTTATTCCTGGTTTGAATGATGAGCATATTCCTGAAATCGCTAAGACAGTTAAGGAATGCGGTGCAGACCTTGTAAATGTACTTCCTTTAATCCCATTGAATAAGATGGCTGATTATCCAAAGCCTGGTTGTATGGAAATTGAAAAGGCTAGAAGTGAAGTGGAAGAGTACCTTCCAGTATTCAGGGCATGTACCCAATGCAGAGCAGACGCTTATGGTATTCCTGGCAAAAAGCATGAAGACCATCATATTGGCAATGCTCCACAATCTCATTTCTAGAACAGATTTAATCTCAGTTTTTAATTAATTTTAAAAATTGGGACTTTCTTATTATTTTTTTACTTATTTTATTATTTTTTACTAATTCTTTTTTTAATCTTATCTTATTTTTTTATTTTTCTTATTTTCGAATTCTTTTTATTTTTAATATTTTACAATAATCTATTTATTTAAAAAGGGTCAATATTTTATTGTATAACGAAATTATCAATTTATTGATTCATTTTATTTTAATTTATTAATTATAGTGATATTATGAGAACAGTGGAATGGGAAGACAATAGATTAAAGCTTATAGACCAAACTAAATTACCAGATGAGTTAACTTATGTTTACTGCAGCAATTACAAGCAAGTAATAACTGCAATCAAGGATATGAATGTTCGTGGAGCTCCAGCTATTGGAGTTGCAGCTGCTTTCGGTATGGCTCTTGCTCAAATCAAAGGAGAAGATGTGGAAAAGGCAGCTATTGAAATGAAAAATGCAAGGCCTACTGCTGTAAACCTTATGTGGGCAGTGGATAGGGTCATGGAATCTGAAGACTTCCTAAAGGAAGCAAATGAGATGGCTCGTGAAGACATCAACACCAATTTGGCTATTGGAGAAAATGGTGCTAAGCTAATTGATGATGGTGATACTGTATTGACCCACTGTAATGCAGGTGCTCTCGCTTGTGTAGATTATGGAACTGCTCTTGGTGTTTTCCGCTCTGCATTCAATCAAGGAAAGGACATTCAGGTCATCTGTGATGAAACTCGTCCAAGAGGTCAAGGTGCAAGTCTCAGCGTATGGGAAATGCAACAGGAAGGAATTCCTGTAAAGCTTATTCCTGATGTTGCAAGTGGTTATCTCATGTCAATAGGAAAGATTGATAAGGTTGTAATCGGTGCGGATAGGGTTGCTTTTGATGGTGTTGCAAATAAGATAGGTTCATTTATGGTGGCTCTTGCAGCAAAACGATTCGACATTCCTTTTTATGTGGCTGCTCCATTCAGCACATTCGATAAGGAGATTTCCATTTTCGATACAGAAATTGAAGAAAGAGATCCAAATGAAGTTATTTACTATGGCGGTGCAAGAATCTGTCCTGAAGGAACTGAAGTAATTAACCCTGCTTTTGATATAGTTCCAAAGGATTTGATTACTGGTGTAATTACAGAAAAAGGTGTTTTTGACTTAAATAATTTAGAAAAAGACTTTAAGGATCTTTTCTAAATCATTTCTTTTTTTATTTTTACTAATTTTTACTATATTTTACTATACTATTTTTATTTTATATTTTAATTTTTTTTAAAGCTATTTTTAATATTTTAAATATCTGTTTTTTGTTTATTTTCTATCAGTTACCTTACAGTCTATAGCAACATGCCACATTCCTGGACTTGAAGACTTGACTTTTCTTGTATTCAATATCTCCACATCCTTATTTTGCTTATCACATGCAATCTGTGCCCTTTCAATTCCTTGTGAAAATCCGTCTGAGAATTCATAATAATGAATGACTCCACCATCCTTACAAAGAGACACAGCCAAATCTAAGAATTCCGGTGCTAATCCTGGAAGATTCATGATTAACCTATCGAATTTCTTGCCATTCAATTCATTTAATGCAACTTCATTAGTGTCTCCACAAATTGGAGTGATGTGAGCATTATCAGCCAACTTATTTAGCTTGATATTTTCCTTCAGGTACTTGATAGCATATTCGTTGATGTCCACTGCAGTGATATTGACACTCTTTTCCTTAGCTATGACAATAGGGAATGGACCAATACCTGCAAACATGTCAAGAATTTCCTCTCCATCATTTGTTGCTTCCTGAACTCTTTTTCTTTCAGTTGCAAGTCTTGGTGAGAAATAAACGTTTTTAACATCAAGCTTTAGTCTGGTTCCATGCTCCTTATGGATTGTTATTGGATTGTCCTCACCTGCAATAAGCTCAAGCTGTCTGGTTCTAGTGATTCCTTCAATAGCGCTTTTTTTCATATAGACTGTTTTTCGTTTGGTAAATCGAAGGGTTGCCTCTCCAATGTCTTTTTTATGATCTTGAAGTTCCTCTGGAATCTCTACAATAACTACATCTCCAATGATGTCAAAGGACTTTTTCAATTCTTCTATTTCGTCCTCATTAAGCTTGTCCTTTAGAAGTTCTGTTATGCTTCTTGGATAGCGTTTAACAGTTTCAAGGTCTTCTTCTTGGCTTAAATCAACAAGTTCAATTGTAAAATTATCATTTTGCTTGATTAGCTCTTCTTTTATATCATCTATGATTTTTAAGAGCTCTTCTTTATCTGTCTCTTCCTTGATTGGGATATGTCCATAGCCATTTTCTATTTTGATCTTATAGTCATGGTCTATAATTTTGTTTTTTAGCACAATTTGTCTTGTTGCCTCTATATTTTGCACTGGAATTTTTATTGTTAACATGGTATCTTTTATTTAATTGATTTTGAATATGATAATTTTTATAGTTTTATTATTTGCTTTTATTTACTGGAGTGTGTTTTTAATTTAAATGATGGTTTTTTTTAATTTAATTTTTAATATTTCTATATAATTTTTATATATAATTTTCTTTTATTGTTTTTATATTTTTTAATGTATTAATATTTTTCAATAAGAGGGTGATGCTGTTAAAGATCTTAGGAAACTTAACTATGTGGAGTCAACAAAACTAATTTATAGTTATCATAAAATTAATTTTTGATAGTGAATATTCATTTAATTAGTTATTTAATAAGGATAAACTCCAGTTCTCTCTTTTTCATGATTTAACCAGGTTT
>CAMODR010000188.1 GCA_946611495.1 uncultured Methanobrevibacter sp.
ACTTTTTTCATTTTTTTTAACTTTCATTTTTTCACTTTTTTATTATTCTTTTTATTTTTATAAATTTTCTTTTCTATTTTTTTCATTTTTTATTTTTTCACTTTTTTTTTATTTTTCAATTTTTATTATTTTTTTATTTTATTTTTTTAATAAATTATCAAAATATTTTGTTCTTACAATTATAAACGATTCGTTTACATAGGAATTATTTTTTGAATTTTCTTATTTTTCAATTTTATACTTTTTTTAGAAAATTCATTAAATTAGCATATCTTAATCAATTGATGTAGATTTACATTTTTCATTTTTATACTTTAAATTAATCATTCAAAAATATTAATTTGGTGATTAATTAAATTGATAGTTTGTAGATTTTATTTAATTAAATCATAGTTTATCTTTATATTTATGAACTGATTTTTTTCACTAAATTTTTTCTATGATTTTGTGTTTTTGTGATGATGTGAATTTATGATTTTTTGTCTTTTTTATTATATTTTAATTCTTGTTTTTAGAATTATAAACTGTTCGTTAATTTATAAATAATTTTTTCTTAAAAAAATATTTTTAGAATTTGACATTATTGATTAATAGAAAAATAGTAATTTTTTTAGAATTTGACATTATTGATTAATAGAAAAATAGTAATTTTTTTAGAATTTGAAAATATTGATTAATAGAAAAATAGTATAATTTTTTGTTTTAAAAAATAAAAAAGAAAAAGTAAAAACATAGAACAAGTTCTATATTTTTATTTTGAATTTTCAGTCATTTCAGTAACTTCATTGAGAAGTTCTGTTAAGACCTGTTTACCAAGACCCTCAATATACTTTATGGATCCTGCACATTCATGGCCTCCACCATCAATTCCTGCTTGAGGTATTTTCTCTGCAAGGCTTAGAACAATATTATTCACATTGAATCCAAAGATTTGGTGTACTGTATCAGTTGCTCTTAAAACACCAAAGTCTGGACCATGTCCTAATGTAATAATAGGCTTGTCCTCACCAATTTCTTTTACAATCTTGTCATGAACAAATCCACAGGTTTTTCCAGGTGCAGGGAAAGTGAATTTATGAGCAAATTTCTCAACATCCAAAACGTTAAAGTAGATTCCATTGTCCAATTGAACTCTCTTTATATTTGGTAGAGCTGCTTTCATTTGGGTATCTACACGTTTCAAGTATTCTTTGTATAATGCATCAACCATCTTAGGATGCTTATCTAAATTATCAACACCTAAAATAGTATCAATTATACCTCTACCATTCATAAATCTTAAGAAGTATGCTTCAAAGTCAATACATTCTGCTATTTGTTTTAGTCTTTCTCTAGAGTATCCTTTCCTTGCTGCAAGTTCAACATACTGTTCAACTTCATCTGCTTCTGCATGATCTCCTAAAACAGCAATTCCCGGTAGATGGCTAATAAGATCTTCAACATCAGGGTTAATAAGATGTGCCACTTCTGTTGCTAAAGCTCCAGCTGTAATTTGTGAATCTCCACCAACAAGATATGGGTTGACATGAGTGTCTACATATTCATCAACTGCAACAGTTCCTGCAACAATATCCTCTGGAGAACATTCTGTGTCTCCTGAGACGGTTCTTCCATCTTTCAAGGTTTTTGTAATCAATTCTCCTGGGAAGTGGTGGTCAATAACCACGATTTCTATATCATAAATCTTTGCTTGCATCAGTGCAACTATATCTTCTTCTGTAGAGCCGTTGTCTAAAAGAACGATTAAAGGCAATTTTTGTCCGTGTCTTTCTAAGTCCTCTAAAGCAAAGGACAAGTCCTTTACCACATCTTCAAGTTCATAAAATGGAGCTTTACTTGGAGACCTTTTAAAGTAATGATACTCTGCATCACTGTCTGGATTATTTTCCTTTAAATAAGGAATTATTGCTTTTTCTATTGCAACTCCAGAACAGATACCGTCTGCATCGTTGTGGTGTCTTACAAGGATAGATCTGCCGTCTAAAACTGCTCTTCTAATGACTTTTGCAGCTTCTCTCATTTTTGGCTTTAATCTATCAAGAACTGGACTTTCAATTAGGAAATCAACATCGTCTGGTTCGGCCTTTTCATCTAAAGCAATGTCAATTAATTCCTTCATTGCTTCTGCTTCTTCATCCCCTAATTTGGCAATGGTTTCAGATTCAATTTGGATTTCGCCGTTATGCTTATTAACTTCTCCAATCACTTCAACAATGTCTCCAACTTCTATTTCAGGATACATTCTAACTCCCGGCTCGTTAAAAGCTGCCGCCCATGTGATTGAAGTTTCATCAGTAATTGTAAATATGGTTGGTCCAGAGGTTTGTTGAATTTGTATAACTTCTCCATAAACCTTAACGATACTTTTTAAGGAGTTGTCATCAAGTGTTTCGATTTTAGTCCTTCCAATGTTTTTGGATAATTTTTTAACTACATATTCTCCTTTGAAAACATGAGCTGGAACCATATCGACTTCACGTTTTCTTTCCTTAATTTGTGAGATTCTTACAAAAATGGTATCTCCCACTTTGCTATGGGAATTACGTGTTCTCATTAATCCCCAAACTTGATTATTTAAACTTACGAAAAGCCCATATCTTTCTACACGAGTGACTTTTCCCTTGTAAATGTTATTGATTTCCAAGTCACTCATTTCGCATAATCCATCTAATTCATATACTATTTCCTTACCTTCAATGTCAGATTCAACTTTTACTTGCTGTGGATTATCGATTCTTTCCTTGACTCTTCTCATTTTCTCTTCAAGCTGCTTTTCATTACATTCATCACAGTAATCGTTACCTTCAGGGATTACCTTTCCACAATCATTACATACATTGATTTGGCCGGTTCCTTTACAGTATGAACAGTCTTCAAATACGTCTACTATTCCTTTTCCGTCACAGACTTCGCATGGAACATCTTGGTCGGCATCTAAATCGTATCTTGCTTTTGCATTGCTGTTAACTCCTTTAAAATGATTTTTCATTTCAAAGGTGTCTGCATATCCAGTTCCATCACATGCTTCGCATATTTTTGTATCAACTGCAATTGAACCAGTTCCTTTACATTTAGGGCATGATTCTTTCATTATTTCCCTCCTTTACATAGTTTAATTATCAATAGTGATTTTTTTATTCTTTAACTTATTAGAATCAAATATTTTAATTCTTTATACTTAAATAATTCCTGCTTTTTTAAATAAGTCTGGATTGTTTTTAACAATATTATTTCTCTCGCCTTGTAAAACTACAGCCTGATTCATTAAGGAATTAGCTGATTGAGCATAGGAATTTCCAGAACTAATATCATTATTTGTATAATATTGTAAAGATAAATAAAGCTCATCACTAGCCTGTTTTTTAAGAGAAACTTCTTCTTTAATAAGATCTAAATAATCATCATATATGCTTTCATTTAAATCATTTTTATACTCTTCAATATTAGAGAGTTTCTCTTCAGCATCATTGAATTTGTCTTTTGCAATTTGGATGTTGTCAGTTCCACTAGTAAAGTCTTTATTATTGATATAACTGATAGCAGCATTATAATCTGTGTCTCCTTCAGTAATATCAGTATTCAACTCTTTCATATTATTGTTGATATTATCCATAGGGCTGTTTATACATCCGCTAACTGCAACAACGGCAATTAGGATTATTGCAATTAAAAATATATTCTTTTTCATGTTATCTAATTTAAAATCTTTTTAAATTTAATTTGTTTATTAATTTTTTTTAATTTTTTCTGCTTTTATAAAGTAATTATACTAATTATACATTATACT
>CAMODR010000189.1 GCA_946611495.1 uncultured Methanobrevibacter sp.
ATATGACTAAAATTCCAAGGCCTTCAAGTAAAATTCTAATTCCAAGAAGAATCAAAATAACTCCACCAAGTATTTCAAATTTGTCTCCAAAGAAATTTCCTATTTTTTGGCCTAAATAAATTCCTATAATGGTAAATATAAATGCTACAAGTCCAATTATGATTACTGGAATGACTATGTCAGTTTTCAATACTGCATATGTTATTCCCACTGCAAATGCGTCTATGCTTGTAGCTATTGCAAGCAAAGTGAGTTCCTTAAATGAAAACTTATCGGATATATTATCATTATCATCACTTAGGCTTTCCCTTATCATGTTTAGTCCGATGAGAAGTAGCAATATGAATGCAATCCATGGTGCAATGGTAGTAATGAGCCATTCTAATTGGATTCCTCCTAACCAACCTAATATTGGCATTAATGATTGGAATCCTCCAAAGAATATTGCAAACCATAGGATCTGGCTTTTATTAATATCCTTTAAAGTAAATCCCTTTGTTAGGGAAACGCTAAAAGCGTCCATTGCAAGTGCGATTGCTATTAAAAGTGTTGATATAAGGTCCATTTTATCTAACCATAATAAATTATGTTCTTTCTATTTTTTTATTTTTTTATTTAAAAGCATCTAAAGTTACTTTTTTATCCTTTTTAAGTTCACGAGGAGGCTCTACAGAAACAAATTCAATACCTTCTTCCTCAAGAAGTTCTAAAGCATCATCACCAATTGAAGGAGCAACTAGCAAACCTCTAATCTTTTGCTTTTCACCATTTTCTCCTTTGATTTCCTTGTTTTCTTTGTTTTCAAAGTCTGTAAGATAACGTCTGATTTGCTTTACTGCAGCAATTCCTGCTTTTCTAGCCTTAAGCTCTAAAACCATAAGGTTTCCATCAGCATCCTTTCCTAATATGTCTATGAATCCATGTTCTGTAGCGTATTCTCTTACAGTTGGCCTGAAACCCTCTTCTATCATATGAGGATTGTCCCAAATCATATCTCCCATATCCTTTTCATATCCTGCTCTTTCAAGTTCTTCATAGTCTTCAATTAAGTTATAACTTGCATAATGGACTTTTTTTATTTCCACTTCCAGTCTTTCAGGAGGGCTACGTCTGTTGCTTTCTAAAAACAGTGTGTTGTCTTTTATAAATGCTTTTGATCTTGATTTAGGAGGTTGCCAATTAACTGGATCCACCTTATTGTCTTGGTGAATTAGGAAACATCCGTCTGGTTTCATCATGATTATTCTCTCACCAAAGTCCAGTTCACTTAATGCGCGGCCTTCATAGCTTACCTTACAGCATGCAAAGAGTAAGATTGTTGCTTTCTTCTTAAGGCCTTCCTCAATCAGATTATGGCAATCTTCATAATTTGGATTTTCAATAATTTTGTATTTCATCTTATCAATATATGTTTTTAAATCTTATATATTTAATCCAATTTAATTTTTAATTAAATTTTATTCTTAATTAAAATTCTTAACTAAATTTATAACAATAGTTATATTTATATAATGCTAAAAACTAATAATTCTTTAATGATTTTTTTAAATCATAGCATAATTTATTAGATTGAAAATGATATATACTATTAATTATTTTGAGGAATACTATGGAAAATAAAACTGGTCTTTTTACAAATGCAGTCATTTGGTTTGGAGTTGCAATATCCGTTTCTGAAATCGAGGCAGGTATTGGAATTGGAAACATGTCTTCACTTAGCTCATTGTGGCTTCCTTTAGTTCTTGGACATATTGTAGGAGGCATACTCCTGTTTCTAGTGGGATATATTGGAGCATCTGTTCGATTGAATGCGATGGAAGTAACTTCTTCAACCTTTGGTAAATACGGGTCCAAGTTTTTCGCTACATTGAATGTTATGCAGCTAGTCGCTTGGGTGGCTGTATTGAATGCTCAGGGAGCATATGCATTGGCTAGTTTGAATCTCCCTATATCTTTTCCTTTAACCTGTATAATCCTTGCAATGCTTGTTGCATTATGGGTTTATATGGGTCTTCAAAGAATTTCAAAAATAACAACTGTTGTAATGGCAGTTCTTGTATTGCTGTTGGCAATATTGTCCTTTAAGTTTTTAGGACTTGGTTCATCAGGTTTTGCAACTCTTGCAAGTTCAGTTGCTAAAAGCTCAAGCCTTGGATTTTGGAATATCTTTGAGATATCCATTGCAATGCCTATATCTTGGCTTCCTGTAATTTCAGACTATACTAAAGATGTAAAAGAACCAATTAAGGCAACACTCGTGTCTGCAGTAGCATACACTTTTGCAAGTCTTTGGATGTACTTCATCGGAATAGAGATTGCAAACATTGGAATGAACTTGAATATTGCTCAAGCAATTCTTCTTGCAAACCTTGGAACCTCTGGAATAATAATTGTGGTTTTATCTACCATTACAACCAATTTCCTTGCTGCAAATTCTGCTGGAGAGTCTGCAAAGGTCATATTTCACAAGCTTGATGTGAAAATGGTTGGAATTGCAGTGAGCATATTAAGTGCTGTGATTGCAATTTCTGGCATAATGAATCATTATATTGATTTTCTTTATCTGATTGCATCTGTATTCGGTCCGATGGCAGCAGTGCTATTGGTATCCTTCTATTGTGGTGGTAATGATAAGAAAAATAATGGAATTTCATATTGGAACATTTTTTCATGGCTTATGGGTTTTATAGTTTATTATTTCACTGTAAATATGAATTCTATTGTTTTAGGCCCATCTTTGCTTGCATTTATAGTATCTGCATTCCTTGCATATCTTGGGGTTCTGGTGGAGAAAAGGAGAACTGTTGAACTTAATTGATTTAAGTGATGATTTATTTTTAGCATTTCTCCTTAAACTTATTCTTTTTCTTTAAAACAATTCTTAAATTCTTTTTTTATAATTTATTTTAAATATTGATTTATTAATCTGGTTAAATATTGATATAAAATTTTTTAAATGATTAAAACATATTAATAATAGTTAATAATTTTAATTAGGCGATAAATAATGCAAAAAGTAATTAATTCTCATTGTCATATTTACCCTTCAAAGATTGCAGCACGTGCTGTTGAAGGGATTGGTGATTTTTACGACCTTCATATGTCCTTAAATGGCAGTGTAGATGATTTAATTAAAGATGGTAATAAAGTGGGAGTTGTTCATTATCTTGTTCATTCAGTTGCA
Organism: uncultured Methanobrevibacter sp.; assembly: GCA_946611495.1. Lineage (GTDB taxonomy): Archaea > Methanobacteriota > Methanobacteria > Methanobacteriales > Methanobacteriaceae > Methanobrevibacter. The sequence goes on from CAMODR010000189.1 coordinate 3,185, forward strand.
ACAACTCCAAAACAGGTAAAGTCAATTAATGAATTCATATCTGAAGAGGTTAAAGCTCATCCGGATTTGTTTACAGGATTTGGAACATTACATCCAGATAGTGAAGATATTGAAGCAGATTTGGATTATCTTATTGAATTAGGCTTGAAAGGAGTAAAGGTTCACCCTGATTTCCAGCAATTTGCCTTAAATGAGGAAAGGGCATTTAAGATGGGGGAAGCTATTGATGAAAGAGGGCTTCCTATAATGATTCATTGCGGTGATTTCAGATATGAATACTCTAATCCGGAACAGCTAAAACCATTCCTTGAGAAGTTTCCTAATATGCTTGTAATAGGCGCTCATTTTGCAGGATGGAGCATGTGGGAAGAGGCTACAAAGGAACTTGCAGGAACTCCAAACTTGATTGTTGATTTAAGCTCAAGCCTATATGCATTATCACCAGAGACTGCTAAGGAATTGATTCATGCATATGGTGCAGATAGGGTATTGTGGGCAACTGATTTTCCAATGTGGGAATCTGAAAGTGAAATGGCAATGTTTGATAAGATTGAATTGACTGAAGAAGAGCGTAATATGATTCTTTATGAGAATGC
>CAMODR010000190.1 GCA_946611495.1 uncultured Methanobrevibacter sp.
TTTTAAATCATTTTTTAATTTATCTTTAGAATTGAATTTTTTAGAATATTTTACTTTTTAATCTTTACATACCCATTTTTATATGAATATCAATAGGTTTATATATCTTAATTTGTAAACTTTAATATATAAATCTTTCCAAATGAAAGAGTTACTTTTGGAAATTGAGAATTGTATAATATTATTTTGGGTTAGACTATGGATAGAGAAAATTTAATCATTTATATTATGATGTTAGGTACTTTTGGTGTCTTAAGCACTGAAATGGGTGTTGTAGGTATTTTGCCACAAATTGCAGAATATTTTAATGTGCCAATCACTCAAGCAGGTTTATTTGTAAGTCTGTTTGCTTTGGTTATAGCAATATGCGGTATTTTCATGCCTCTTGTCTTCAGCAAGTTTGATAGGAAGAAAAGTTTTATTATGGTTTTGTCCGTTTTCACTATTTTTTCAATAATAGGTGCTTTGGTAAGGGACTTCAATATCGCATTGATTTGCAGAATCATTCCAGCTATTGTACATCCTATTTATTGCGGGCTTGCTTTAACTGTGGCAGCTGAGATTGTAGAGGAAGAAAAGGCCCAATCTGCAGTAAGTAAAGTAATTATGGGTGTTAGTGCAGGTATGATTGTAGGTGTTCCAATCACAACATTTGTTGCAAGCAATTTCGGATATCAATTTGCCATGTTATGGTTTGCACTTGTCACCTTTATTGCATTGATAGCAACAATAATATTCTTCCCTGAATTGCCTGGAAAAGAGCAGTCCTATGGCGATCAGGTTTCAGTTGCAAAGACAGGAATATTCATTGTCTCCGTTTTAGGTGTAATCTTCTTAAATGGAGGAATGTACACATCCTATTCATATATTTCTGAATTTTTAGGGGCAATAACTAATATAGTCGGCACAGAATTAAGCATTGTATTGTTTATTTATGGAGTCGCTTCAATTATCGGCAATTGGCTTGGGGCTAAATTGCTTGATAAGAGTGCAAATAAAACAGTTTTAGTTTTCCCAATAATATTTAGCGTATTGCTTTTAGTGATGTTTTTCTTAGGATATTATACAATTCCAACAATAGCAATCATGTTTGTTTGGGGACTTCTTGCAGGTATTGGTAATGATATCTCACAATATTGGATGGTTTCTGCAGCCCCTGATGCTCCAGAGTTTGCAAATGGAATATTTTTAAGCATGGGAAATGTGGGAGTTACATTAGGAACAACTGTTGCAGGGCTTGTTGTAATGTCTTGGGGCGTTCAATATGTTATGATTGCAGCAATTTTTGTACTCTTCATCGATTTGATTCTACTGTTTACACGAACAAGTAAATATGATAATGGCCATATATAATATGAGGTGAGAGAATGGAATTACCTAATCAGTTTAGAGAAAATGACCCTGAAGACATTAGGATTTATCATTATGTTGAGGAATTGGTAGGAAGTTATAAGGGGTTCATGTCTGAAAAATGGGAAGATGAGGATGTTAATTTAACTGAACTGCCTTTTTTATTAAGAATTAGATTTACTGATAAAAGCACTCAAAAAGACTTGGTTAGACTGTTTCAGGTTAGTGAAGGATATACTGCCAAGTTGCTAAGGCGATTTGAGGATGCTGGATTAATAACTAGAATGGAAGATCCTTCTAATCATCGTATAAAAATAGTTAACTTAACTAAAAAGGGTGAAAAGACTACTGATAGGGCAATTAAATTTGTTGACTATTGGGAAAATTTTGTTTCAAAGTCTTTGGATGATGATGAAGTTAAAGTTTTAAAAAAAGCTTTATTTAAAGTTGTTAAAGAGACTGAAAACTTATAAGTCTTTTTTTATTTTTTTCTTTTTATATTATTTTTTTTATAGTTATTTTGTTCTTTTTTAGTTTTTTATCTTCTTTTAAGGTAATTTTGTATTTTTAATTGTATTTTATTATTTTTATCTTTGTTTTTTCAGTTGTTCATTATTCTTGTGGCTTTTTAATTTTGTTTATATCTTGGCGAACTAATATATTGTTCATAAAAAAATGTGGTTAAAAAACCACTAAAAACATTTTTGGTCAAGGTTTTTGGCCGAAGGCCAAAAAGCTTGGGTTATCTTTTCGCAAATCTTATCTTGCTTTTGCTCATGACAATGCTCTTTTTCCAAGCGTCATTGGTTTCAGGGAAGTCTTCTCTAAAGTGAGCTCCTCTGCTTTCCCTTCTTAGAATTGCTGATTTTACTATTAGTATACATATTTCAACCATATTGATGACTTCAAGAGCAGTAATGAGAGATGTGTTGAATTGAGTTCTATCATCAACATCAAGGTCCTTTAATTCATCTTTCATCTCAATAAGTCTTTCAAGAGCGGATTTAAGGTTTTGCTCATTTCTTACAATGGAAACTTTCTCCCACATCAATTGTTGGATTTCTTCCTTCATTTTAATTGGGCTGATTGTTCCTTTCTTAATTAAGGACTTGATCCTCTTTTCTTCTTCTTCAACAGCTTCATTATTGTATCTGAATTCAGCAATGTCAGTTGCAGATGCAGCAGATTGACCAGCTATTTTACCAAATACCTGAGTGTCTGCAAGAGCATTTCCACCAAGCCTGTTTGCTCCATGGACTCCACCACAGACTTCTCCAGCTCCAAAGAGATTTTCAATGTTGGAACTTCCATCAGGATTTATTCTGAGTCCTCCCATATGGTGGTGTGCAGTTGGGGCAACTTCCATAGGCTCTTTTCGAATATCCACTCCAACATCAAGGAACTGTTCAAGCATGGTTTCAAGCTTCTCTTCAATGAGCTGTGGGTCGAGATGGCTAACATCAAGGTAAACTCCTCCATGTTCGCTTCCTCTGCCTTCCATGATTTCATTGTAAATGGATCTTGCAACTACGTCTCTTGTAGCAAGTTCCATCCTATCATCATAGCGGCTCATGAACCTTTCCCCTTCACTGTTTATGAGTCTTCCTCCTTCAGCTCTTACAGCTTCAGTTACAAGAACTCCTTTTCTTGAATCAGGGTAAACCATACCTGTAGGGTGGAATTGAACCTCTTCCATATCTATAAGTTCAGCTCCAGCATCCCATGCAATTGCAAATCCGTCCCCATTCTTTTGGGTTGTATTTGAAGTCACTGGGAATAATTGGCCAGCTCCTCCTGTTGCAAGAATAACAGCCTTTGCCTGGAAGAAGATTGTTTCGCTAGTCTTAAGGTCAAGACCGACAGCACCAATCACCTTTGGCATGAATGATTCTACAGGATCTAAGATAAGTTTGGTAATCATCACTTCATCAATGGTTTCAATGTCTCTTTTAAGAATTTCTTCTTTAAGAGCAGTCATGATTTCATGACCTGTTCTGTCTCCTTGGAAACAGGTTCTTCTATAGCTTTGACCACCGAATGGTCTTTGATTAAGCTCACCAGATTCCTGTCTGTCAAATAATGCACCATAGTTTTCAAGGTCCTTAAGACGGTCTGGTGATTCGTTAATAAGAATATCAACTAATTTAGGGTCATTAAGGTAGCCTCCACCTTTTAAGGTGTCTTTAATATGGGCTTCGATACTGTCTTCTGGGTCAACTAATCCAAGTGCAGCATTATAACCTCCTTCAGCCATACCTGTACAACCAGATCTAAATGTAAGACCTTTGGAGACTATTAAAGCTTTTTTGCCTTCGTTTGATACTTCTATAGCTGCTCTGCAACCAGCTCCTCCAGAGCCTATAATCAAAACATCTGATTTGATAATTTTACTTTCCATAATTTCCCTTCTTTAGTTTTTT
>CAMODR010000191.1 GCA_946611495.1 uncultured Methanobrevibacter sp.
TATATTTATTATTATAATTGAGTTGATTAAAATGGTAAAAGTAGGTGTACTTGGTGCAACTGGAATGGTAGGTCAAAGATTTATCCAATTATTGGCAGACCACCCTGATTTTGAAATTGCAGCACTTGCTGCTTCCTCAAGATCTGCTGGTAAAAAATATGAAGACGCTACCACTTGGTATATGAATGATGAGATGCCTGAATCTGTAAGGGATATTACTGTAATTGAAACTGACCCTGCACAAATGGATAAGGATGTAGAAATCGTTTTCTCTTCCCTTCCAGCTGATTTTGCAGCTAAAGTCGAACCACAATATGCTAAAGACTTTGTAGTGGCTTCAAATGCAAGCGCTATGAGGATGAAAAAGGACATTCCTTTAGTCATTCCAGAAGTCAATCCACATTTCATGGATATGATTGATGCACAGCAAAAAAACAACAACTGGGACGGTTTCATTGTAACAAACCCTAACTGTTCAACTATTGCTTTGACTTTAACTTTAAAACCTATATATGATAACTTTAACATAAACAGAATCTATGTATCAACTATGCAAGCTGTTTCAGGAGCAGGTTATAATGGTGTTCCTTCCATGGCTATTCTAGATAATTTAGTCCCATATATTGGTGGAGAAGAAGAAAAGATGGAAAGCGAAACCTTATACCTTTTAGGTGACCTTGATGGTGGAGATGTAAAGCCTGCAGACTTCTCATTAAGTGCTTCCTGTCACAGAGTTCCTGTTATTGACGGTCACACTGAAGCTGTATTTATTGAGCTTGATGATGAAGTAGACATTGATAAGATCAAAAAGACTATGGCTGACTTTAGAGGTCTTCCACAAGAATTAGGTCTTTACTCTGCTCCAGAACAACCTGTTATCGTTAAAGAAGAAGATGATAGGCCTCAACCAAGAATGGACAGAATGGCTTATGGCGGTATGGCTGCGACAGTTGGTAGAGTCAGAAAAGATCAAGCATTTGATAACAGTTTCAAATATGTTCTTGTAGGACATAACACTATTAGAGGTGCTGCTGGTGCTTCTATATTAAATGCTGAATTGATTAATAAACAAATTTTATAATTTTATTAATCTCTTTTTCTTTTTTTTATTTTTTATAATCTTTTTTTACTTAGCTATTTTTAATGCTTTTTTCTTACTTTGCTATTTTTTAATGCTTTTTTCTTTAGATGTTTATTATAATGCTTTTTTTATTATCTTATTCTTAAAAAAACAGGGATGAAAATTAATTTTATATAACTTAAAAATGATATATTTCAAAGTTAATTCATTAACTTAAATAAAATATACGCTATATTAAACAGGTGTTTTAAAAATTTATATGTTAAATTATTAAACAACATTTTAAAATAAGAAAAAGAATACTAAAAACAAGTTATTATTGGTTCATTCATCTACATATAAAAAAATAAAAAAAAGTAGTTTTGAGCATTTAGCCCAAAACATAATTTAAAAACATTTAAACTAATTTTAAATATTATGCAAAATATAGTAATATCATATTTAAAAGAAAAGTTTTCGTTTAGTTTTAACTGATTATTATGAAGAATCATATGAAGTAATAGAGAATAATATGTGAAAAAAGGAAAAGAAGGAGAAATACATGTGATGTATAAAAGCATTATTCTTATAATTATTTTAAGCTTAATAACTTGCACTGCAGTTAGCGGAGATGAAAGTATGGATGGCATGATTAAAATAAAGATTAATGATGAGGTATTTGATGTGGAGTTAGAGAATAATTCTGCAACAGAGGAACTGGTTAAAGAGTTAGAGAAAGGAAACATAACTGTTAATGCAACAGAATATGGTGGCTTTGAGAAAGTTGGTGATTTAGGTTTATCACTTCCGACAAGTGATGAAAATATCAATACATCCCCTGGAGATATAGTGTTGTATCAGGGAAATCAAATATCTCTTTTTTACGGTTCACATTCATGGAGCTATACAAAATTGGGTAAAATAGAAAATATTGATTCTAATCAGCTTAAAGAGGTTTTAGGCCCAGGTAATGCTACAATAGTTTTGAGTTTGAAATGACATTCTTTAATTAATGAGGATTTATTATTTAAGAGGATTTATTATGGGGATAAAGCGAAACCTCACTTAGTGCCCATATTGTACAAGTCTTTTCAGACTTGCCTGCAGAAATGTCTTGCGTCAGTTGGGTAAGTACAGGTCCAGAGCTTTATGGGGTCTTTATACCAGTATCTAATGATTGTATAAATGTAACTGAAGCTTATGGGGCTAATCAATCTGTAAAGGATAAGGAAGTCTTTGATACAGATCATTATCCATATTACACATTTAAAGAGCTTACAACACTATGTACTGGACCAGAAAACTATAAAATTTATGGAGATCCTGTGCAAGCCTATTGGTCTAAAGCAGAAAGCAATATGTTTTCTGGAATGAACAAGGTGCTTAAAGAAGCCAAAAACATTAATGACAATAATGCAAGGGCAGAATATATCACTTCCTACTGTAATGATATGCAAACAAAAGCCTTTGAAGATGCTAAGGAAATATTGCAGAAGGTAGTTACCGAACAAAACAAAAACAGCAATGCATTTCAAAATGAAACGTAATCCTGAAACTCATGAAATGACTGGTGAAAAGGTGGAAATCCCTCCAATAAACATTAGTTTAAATGCATCAAAATATAGTGATATTCCTGATGCGCCTAGTGGCAATGGATTTTCATTTAATTTTCTTTTTTCATGATATTGTACAATGATTTAAATAAGAAAAATAAAAAAAATACTAATGATTTATAATATTTCATAAAGAGAAGTTTTTACGAACATCACAATATTAATTAATATTAAATGAGGACATACAATGAAAAAGAATCCAATATTGATTTTTCTAGTTATCTTTGAAATAGTAGCAGTTACTTTAACCTTAGCTTTAGATGACATATTCTACTTTTTTAACTTTACTTATATCGGTTTGGGCCTTTCAATTGGAATTTATCTTCATGTTTCAAATAGCAAATATTCAAAATATGGCAGAAATGTCATTCAATTAGCTATAGGATTATATATGCTTATTTTTCTTGGATTAATGTCTCATGAGAACATGATGATAGAGGGATTCTGGTATTACTTGTTTTTAGGATCATTTACAGCAGCAGTAATTCATTATGCAGTTGCAAAGATATTCGGCCCGCTATTATTTGGTCGTGGATGGTGTGGATATGCATGCTGGACTGCTATGATTTTAGATTTATTGCCATACAAGCATCCGAATCAAAACCTTGACTATAAGAGAAAAGGGTTTGGATATGTTAGATATATACTCTTTATTGCATCATTTGCCCTTATTTTAGGACTATTCATATTTAAAATAAACAATTTGGAATTGTGGATGTTTTACTTTTTCATCATAGGCAATATAATTTATTATGCTGTTGGAATAGCTCTTGCATTTGCCCTTAAGGATAATAGGGCATTTTGCAAATATATATGTCCTACAACAGTTTTTTTAAAGATTTCAAGCTATTTTTCATTGCTCCGCTTAAAGCATGACGAAAAATCTTGCATAAATTGTAATAAATGTGTGAGAGTTTGCCCTATGGAAGTTGATATCTTTGACAATTCTAGAAAAAGGGAAAATGGTACTGAGTGCATTCTTTGCTTAAATTGCATTAAGGAATGTCCTAGTGATGCTTTGGATTTATAGGGATTGTATTAAGGAATGTCCTAGTGATGCTTTGGATTTATAGGGATTGTATTAAGGAATGT
>CAMODR010000192.1 GCA_946611495.1 uncultured Methanobrevibacter sp.
AAAAGAAAATAAAATATTAGACTTAGTCTAATACTTTACTTTTGATGATTTCCACTCTTTTTAATGGATAGATTTTTTTAGCTTTGTGGTAAATTTCAGAAGCTAATCTACCGTTTACAGAGTTTTCTACAAGTTCATCAAAGGTTTTTTCGCTTGCTACTTTAGTAACTAATTCATTGATGGTTTCTCTCATGAATTTTTGTTGGGAAGATTTAGCTCTTCTGGTAGTAACAGCTAATACGTGAAGTTTTAATTTGCGTTCATCTTGGGTAGTTACAACTACAGGAGCGTCGATTCTACTGGTTCCTCTTCTGATCATACTTCTTACGTAATCAGTAGTTGTTTTGTGTCCGATGAATTTAGTGTTTGCAACGTCACCAGCAACATTGTCTACTTCAAATTGTAATTTGATGTATTGTTTGGAGAAGTCTCCAGTTAATTCTCTCATGGTTACTTCTACAGTTCTTCCATATACAAGTTCTGGGTCTCTTGCAGGGGTGGTACCAACATCTTTTTCTCCGAATGCTATTGGAGTTTTAATAGTGTACCAAGATTTTTCTTTCCAAGTGTCACGTACTCTACGTCTTGCTTTCTTTGCCATTTATATCATTCCTCTCTTATTTTTGACGTAATTATTTTTAGAATAATTAGTTATTTTTTTATTAGTAAAACATAGCTATGGCTAATCTAATTAAATTAGTGAAAATAGTAGCTATGATATAATTTAACCTAAAATTGATAATTTCAGATTAAGAAAAATATAATATTAAAATTTGCAGGTTATGGGCTATTGTCACTTTAGATATCTGAAGTGGCCTTATACTAAAAATAGATAGAAAATAAGTTATAAAATTTGATAATAATCTTAATTATTTTTATTATCTATAATTTGCCTGCTCTGGAATCAATCCATTTAATTTAAAGTAATATCATAAAAGTTTTAAATAAGTTTAAAACCCGCCCATTAAGGTTACAATTAATTATAATTTTTATAGTATTTAAATATTGTTGATAGTTTCACTTAATTTTTAAAAAATTGTTTAATTTTTAATTATTTTTTAATGAATTTTTTTCCAGCATTGAATGCATCAGCTATTTTATCTCCCACTTTAAGGTAATCGTATAGGACATCATCATAAACGATAGGATCTAGCAATTTCAAATCAACTCTCCCCTTTTCGCCTAAGACGTCTTCATCTGCTTGTATATTCACAATCTCTCCTGTGATTTGGGTATGGCTGCCAACTTCAACAATATTCATTACTTTACATTCCAAAGAAACTTTTAATTCATTTATTATTGGGGCATTGACTTCTTTTGCTTTAGTTGTTGTATATCCGATTTTCTTAAGCTTGTCCTCATCATATCCAGATGCTATGCCAAGATAATCGGTTTCTTCAACTTGGTTGCAGTTTGGAAATCCTAGAACAAATTCCTTTTGCTCTAAAATGTCAGCTAATGTTTTTCTTTTTAATGTTGAATTTATTGCAATCATGACTGCAGGAGGCTTGTGGCTACACATTGTGGCAAATGCAAGTGTGCAGGCATCTGCCTTTCCATATTTATCATATGCTGAAGCGATCACTGCAGGAGCCGGATACATCATGGCTCTAGGCTTTATATTTACTTTTTCATTCATTCAATCACATTCAATTTAATAGTTTTATAATTAAATTTTAATTTTTTTCTTTGCATCAAATTATTAAATTTTTACATTTTTCATGAATTTAACATGTTCGGTATAGTTTTTTAAAACTTCTTCTACAGTTCCTTCATCCTTTATGAGTTTTAATCCAGCATCTTCTGCATATATTGCTGCTTTTGGCCCAAATTGTTGGCATATTGCCACTTCACAGTCTTCAAGGGCCTTAATGATTTTTGGATTTTGGTGTTTGGAATCTGCATCGATCTCTACAGTCCTATGTTCTATGAATTTGCTTTCATCACTTTCTTCATCATATTCGTAAACGTATAATGAACTAGCTTTTCCAAAATGTAAATTTAAGTCTTCTCCATTGCTTGAAGCGATAGCTATTCTCATTTTTTCACCATTTCTTTTTATTGTATGATAAAATTTCTTTAGTATAATTGTTTAATTTAGCATAAATTTGTTTAATTTGCATAAAATTGATTAATTTGAGTTATTTGGGTTTATTCCTCTTTCCAGTTATTATAAATTAATGATTCTATTTTTCTATTGTCTTCTTGGTAAGTGTTTTGATTCATGATGATGAATAATTCATCTGCATACTTTAATTCAAGGTCTTCATTTGGAATAAGTGTATTTCCACTTCTGACAACAGAAACGACCATTGCAGACTTTGGAATAGGAAGTTCCCAAATCTTTTGGCCAATAAGTCCACAGTCTATTGGCACAACATACTCTTCTAAAACGCTTTTGCTCTTATCAAAGTCTATTCCCTTATTTTTCTTTAGGAGTCTTAATAGTAATGTCCCATAAATAGGCTCGTTTCCAAGGATTGTTGGAATGATATATGCAAGGACAACTACAACTATCATTGCAACGAGAGAGTTTGTAACTCCAGTCATTTCAGCAATAAGAACCACAGCAGTTATTGGAGTTCTAACAGAACTTGCAAACATTGCTGCCATTGAAATCATAATGAACTTATATGCAATCATAGGGTTTAGTCCAAATATTGGAATTACGATTGCACTGAATATTGCTCCAATATAAGCCCCAATTACAAGGACTGGATAAAATATTCCTCCAGGAGCGCTTGAGCCAAAACAAAATATTAAAAGAAGGTACTTTCCAATTAAAAGAACAATCAGCACTGATAATGGAGGTATACTCACTTGAATAAGGCTCATCATAGAGTATCCTCCGCCTAATATTTCAGGCAAGAAGAGACCTACGATTCCAGTTACAAGGAATACTATGACGAATTTTGCCTCAAGAGGAAGAAAACTTAATTTATCCCACATTTCAGAGGCCTTTATCATTCCTACATTATATATGTATCCTAATATTCCAACAGCTATTCCAAGCACTATCAATAACCAGAAATAGTTTAATGGAAGGTTTAATGATGTGAATGGGAATATTGGGCTTTGTCCAAAGAATATTTTAGAGACTAAATCTGCGACAAGAGCTGAAACCAATCCTACAATCACTATTGATCTGTCAAATCCTTTATTGATTTCTTCAAGTGTAAAAATGAATCCTGCAAGAGGTGCGCTGAATGTTGCAGATAATCCTGCTCCACTTCCACAGACTAAAAGACGTTTTTCATCTGTCTTTGAGTTTGTTAACTGTTTTGATACTCCTTTTGCAGCCATTGCACCTAATTGTACTGATGGTCCTTCCCTTCCAAGGGAAAGTCCTCCAAGTGCAGTCAATGTTCCGGCAATAAACTTGGCGATAAGGGTTTTCCACCAGCAAACATCAAAGTATCCTTTCACCTCTCCCATTACCTGTGGTATTCCACTTCCTGAACTGTCTGGGTCCCATTTAACAAGCAGGGCAGTTATGATTCCCATAATTGCAAGGATAAAAAACCATGCAATTGTAAGGAGTAAATCTCCTTGGATATATTTTAATGTGGCAGATAGGAAATGTTCACTATGGTCAAGCCCTAATCTGTATAGGGATACAACTAATCCTGAGAATAAACCGATTAAAACAGCTTCTATAATTAATTTGATGTAATATTTTGAGTCATCCACGTTCAAACCTAACGTTTGCCTAATCATTTTCATAGTTTCTCCTCAGGGATTTGATAATTAAAAAGTAATT
>CAMODR010000193.1 GCA_946611495.1 uncultured Methanobrevibacter sp.
TCATTCTATTCCATTATTAGTAATTAAAAAGTGAATAGCTAATCCTTCTCTTCTTGTTTTATGCCTTTTTAAAAGAGCAATTCTTTGATTAGTACCTTCCTCACGTTTTAATTCTATGATGATTTTACTTCTATATTGAATGATGGTTCCACCAACAGGAGCCATTTCATCGCTATCCTCTTCAAAGGAAGCATAAATCTGATTGGTTACCAAAACAGCAAGATCATAATTTACAGCAAAAGTGGCAAGCTGTTGCATTTGCTTACCTAAAAGATGTGACCTGCTTGCATCATCCTCTACACGAAATAGAGCAACTGCCGAATCAAGAATAATCAATTCCACATCACTGCTATTAGATTCCAGCCAATCTTCAATAAGGCCCAAATCATCTTCCTGTTCCTTAAAGGATGTTGGCTCAAAAACGACTATATTCTTAGCAACATCATCAAAGTCATCACCAGATATCTGCCTAATTCTCTCAACAGATATTCCTCCCTCAGTATCAATATAAATAACCTTTTTTCCTCCTTTTGCAACATTGACTGCAATATTTAAAGAGACATTAGTTTTACCTACACCTGGAGGTCCATAAATCTGAGTGATAGTTCTTTTATCAATTCCCCCATCTAATAATTCATCTAAAGGAGAATTAGTGGATATTTTCTCTTCATTTTGCATAGTAGATAATATTTTCATAGTTTTACCTTAAATAAATTGAATAAATTAATAATACAAATTAACATGATTGCTTAAAATCATTTTAATGAAAAAATTTCAATAGCTTAACAATAATAATCCCATAATCTTATTGAGATTAGTCTTAAATAAATCTTTTTAATTTCAATTATTTAAATCTAATTTTTTTAATTAAAAAACAAAAATTTTCAAATCAATATTGACATTACATGAAAACAATATTGATTTAAAAAGAAAACATAATGAGTAAAAAACAATATTTATTTAAAATGAATACAATAATACCTTAAAAAAAAATTAATTTTATGAATTATATTACATGCAAATAGAAGAATTACATTACATGTAAACAAATGAATTTACATGAAATCATATGAAACAATGAATGGAGTTAAAAAATAAAAATAAGCGAATATAAAAAAGTGTCTATTAAATCAAAACTTAATATTATTTATATCGTCCTTAATTGACTTTAAAGTGTTTGAAATTACTCCGCTCCGAATTAGGGAAGGCTTTGGATAAGTCAAGTCAATGACAGTAGACGGCTCTCCCCCTTCCAAGTCTCCAACATCAATAACCAAATCAATACAGTCACCCATCTGCTTTAAAATATCATGAGGATTGGATAATGTATCCTCATTAGCTATATTCGCACTAGTGGTTGTAATAGGAAAAATACTTGCTAAAGACCGTGCAATCTTATAGTCAGGAATTCTAACTCCTACCTTAGAGCTTGAACTTACATAAGGAGAAACGATTGTCTTCTTATTTAAAATAAAAGTGAAAGGTCCAGGAAGCCATTTATTAATTATTTCTCGAGAATTATTGTTTAAATGAGCAATTAACTCCATACTCTCCATATTAGAAACTAAAACAGATAAAGGTTTAGACTTATCCCTTTGTTTAATCTCATAGATTCTCTTAACAGCATCATTATTGAAAATATTTGCACCTAAACCGTAAACTGTATCGGTAGGATATAATATAATCCCTCCTTGAGCCATAATGTCAATAGCTTCGCTTATCAAATCCATATCAGGATTTTCAGGATTCATTTTAAATATTTTCATAGATTCACCATTAAAGAAATTAATAAGGAGTATATTGGAAAAAAGTAAACAGAATATGATTTTAAAAAATAATAGTTTCTGTTTTTTTCATTGCCATTTTATAAGTAAATATATATTAGTAAATCAATATAATTAAAATTATGCTTAATAATTTACGACCTTTACTTACAAGAATTTTAGAGCCAGTCGCTAAAAGGCTAAATATTAATCCGAATATAGTAACTGTAATTTCCCCATTCATTGCATTGATCTCTGCATACTTCTTCGCAACAGGAAATTTGGTTTTAGGAGCAATATTTATTCTTCTTAGCGGATTTTTAGATGTTGTTGACGGAGCAGTAGCAAGATACCATGGCAGAGCAAGCCCATTTGGTGCATTCCTTGACTCTACAATGGACAGATTTGCAGATGCAATCATTTTTATTGGAATTATCTTTGGAGGATACATAGACTGGTTTGTTGGAGTTTTAGCAATTCATTCTGCAATTACAGTCAGCTATGTAAGGGCAAGAGCAGAATCCCAAGGAGCAGAATGTAACATAGGAATAGCAGAACGTGCAGTAAGAATGATCATCCTAATGATTGGTGCATTAATTGCAGCAATATTCGGTTCAAATATTATTTTCACATACTTCATTTACATACTAGTAATCCTTTCCTACTTTACTGTGGGACAAAGGGTATTACATGTCTGGAAACAGTTAAATGCTAAGCCAGTTCAAAAAAGAAGATTATAAACATTCATTTACTAAATGAGAGATAAGGAGAATATAAATGAAAGATTTGGAAAGCGAAGAAAAAATAGCTATAGACATTGCAAAACTTGAGCGAAACCTAAATCAAGTTGAACACATCGAATTCGAAGGAAAAGAAAAAGAAGTTTATGATAGAGCCATCGATTACTGGAATGACTCAAAGTATTATCTTGAGAAAAAAGACACAAGAACTGCTTTTGGTTGCATTGAATATAGCCACGGTTTACTCGATGCATTAAGAATGATTCATGGATTAATATAATAAAATTGATGATTGATTAAATAAAGTGATGGGAAAAGAAAGTATAAAATAATTAATTCTATTATTAATAAAATTATACAAATGGAAATTAGAAAAAATTATTTTTCTTTTCATAAGATTCAAACAAAAATCAGCACAAAAAGAGAATAATTATTTAATATATTACAAACTATTTGATAAGTATAAAACAAAAAAATTTATATACTTTCATAAATAAATATTTATTCAAGTTTTTAAGAACAAATTATTAAAGTTTTTAAATTAAGGATAAAAAAAATTAAAAATGGGAGATGGCATTATGGCAGACATTGATGTTACTGAAATTAGAATTATCTTAGAGGATCTTACTAAAGAACAGCTTACAAATATCTTAGAAAAAAATGGATACACTAACAAAGGTAGTGAAAAGGTATTGATTAGAGAAATTATGACTAAGATTTCTCATGATATTATTATTGAAGAGTTAGATGCACTTGGCGTACTTGACTAAACGCCAATTTAACTTCTTTTCATATTTTAACTTTTTTTGATTTCATTTAATAAAATTAAGAAATTAATTGATTAATTATTAATTAATAAATATAAAACAAATTAATTAATTAATTAATAAATAATTAATAATAAATAAACAATAAAATTACTTTTTTTAAACATACTCCATCTAAGAGATTAAGCTAGCATGGATATCATAGATATCAATTGGACAATGATTGCAATTACAATAATAACTATTCCATGCTTATGAACTTCCTTATTTTCAGATAATATTAAGTAGATTCCAATGATTATTGCTATTATAGGAAATAAAAGTGAACAAACATAACCAAATATCTTAGCAAACCTATGTGGATTCTGATTAGTTTGCATATTTCTATTTGAATTATAAGTAGAATTATAAGTAGAATTATAACTGGAATTAGAATTAGAATTTATATTGCTATTCATGTTAGAATTAGAATTAGAATTAAAATTAGAA
>CAMODR010000194.1 GCA_946611495.1 uncultured Methanobrevibacter sp.
ACTATCTCTTTAAGATTGATTCTTAAAAAAAATACTAATTCTCAACTATTTTTTTAACATTGATTCTGAAATCAATCTGTTCTCCCTTTTTGTTAATGAAATAAAGGATGGCGAAATTGCTTTCATCATCATAGTCTGCATAAGAGATTCTGATATAATTGGAATCCAATGGCTCTTTAGTTATCTCAATGCCTAAGACTTCAGCCAAAATGTCCAATTCAGGGACTGTTGAGCGAATCTTCAAGTCTTCAGTCTTTATGTGAAGACGTTCATTAGTGGTGTTGACTGAAACAAGCAATGCCAATATTTCATTAGATTCAAGGTCATAGAAGGTTAATTTACTTGGATTTCCCTTTATTTGGTAAACTAAAACAAGGCTATCATGACCTAACTGTTTAGCCTTAATAAGCAAATCCCTTAAGCTGCTTTTACCTCTGTTTGTATAATCATAACCAAATGCATGTGAGAAATTCTTACAAAAAGTTCTAGTTTTCTGTGAAGGTTTTCTTGATGTAGAAATAAGCATATTATCACTTTAATTGTAAATTAGACAAATAATCATTGGAAAAAATTAAACATTATTTTTCTGCGATTTTAAAACAACTGAAAAGATCATAATCTTTAAATTAATAAATTCAAAAAATTAATAAATTCATAAACTAAAAATTATTGAAACAAATATGAATAATGAATTATTAATTGAATTAAGGATAATTTCAAATAATAATTTTTAAAACCAAGTTTAAATCAATAAAATAAGTTAAAAAATAGTTAAATAACTATTTTAGCCAAAAATAGATTAAATATATTTAAATAGTTAAAAAATGTATGAGCCAAATAGTTATTAAAAGATAATTAATAAATTAATTAAAATTATAATTAATTTAATCAATTAATTTCATTAAAAAGAGCAATAAATTAATTAATAACTATCTTGCTTTAACGAGTTTTCTAACTTCAGGAACTTTCTTAAATAAAATCCTATATCTACATTTAGGACATTTATTTTCCATGTATCCTTTATGGTCTACTTCTTCACCACATTCTGGACATCTGTACAATTAGTCTCCCCCAACTACTCTTTTAATGCTACGGCTTGCAGATTTAGCCATAGGAGTTTCAGGAACATATGCTCCACCAGTGAATACAGTACCACATTTTTTACATTCCCAGATTCCAGCGCTGACTCTTTTTACGTAAGGTCTGTCACATTGTGGACATACATGTTTCTTTTTCATGTTTTCTTCAATGTTCTTTACAGATCTTTTAGCTTTTCTTCCGTATCTAGCACCGAATCTACCGGTTATACCAACTTTTTTTGTTCTTGCCATTTATAATATCTCCAGTAAAATTGAATTAATAAATTATTAAGCCATACACCTTTTAGCTTAATCTATATTATTTAACCATTTAATTGATAAACAATAAATATGAATTTTAATTAAATCCGACTTATCAAACTCTTAATTATTAGATAAGACATAGAATTGCCTTAATTATAAGATTAAATAAAAAATTACTTTAAAACTTTTATCCAAACAATAAATTTTTTAAAATAAATGATTGTTAAAATCAAGCACCTTAGATATGCTATAAAATTAACTAATAATATTATATAGTAATTAAAAGTATATAAAGTTAATGGTTTTTATAATAATTTAATCATTGAAAAAAACTTATTTTCACAAATGGATTTAATAAATCATTAATTTTTTAAATTGGATTAATAAAATATCCATTTTTTACAATAAGTTTATATATTAATAAGATATCAATGAAAAGAAAAATAGAAAAATAATTAGATAAAAAATAAATGAAATTTAGATATATATTATCTAAATTTTAGATATATATTATCTAACTTTATTTTTATCTTCTAAAATCTGTTAAAAATCTTATTCAAGATGGCTAAGTAAATCATCTTTGGTAGTAAATGCTAAATGAACTGCATCAAGAATATCGTCCCTTGTTAAAGGTGCTTCTCCACCTTTTTGCATGGAACAAATGTGATTTCCTTCATCAGTTACTCCAACAGTGATTCTAGCATCTAAGATTTCTTCTTCTTCAAGGGAAGGATCTAAAATTAATCCATTGCCGATTTTTACAAAGGTAGATAAAGCTAATTTATCTCTTACTGGTAAATCAATGGTTTCATCTTCAGATAAAACAACTTCATCATCGATATATTCAGCAACTGGCAATTTAGTGTTCATTAAAGCAGACATTACTGCAAGATTTGCAGCATCGAATAGGTTTCCATCATAATCGATTACATGCAAGTCAATGAATAGCATCCAAACCTTTTTGCCTTCTTCAATACAGAGTTTTTCTAAATCAACTAATTCACTTTCACGAATTCCACGATCTACTACACGAGCGAGTTCAATAGATTCAGGACTTGGTGGACCTGGTTCAAATCCAGGAGCAGCCATTGGTAAAAGTTCACAATTAGTCATTAATACACCTAAGTTAGGTGTGTCACCAAATGGTTCACCAATAGTAGGCTTTACACCTACAATGACTTGAGTGTCTCCTAATTTAACTCTAGCAGAACCTTCGGCCTTATCGATTACATTAGGTTCAATGAAAATATCTCTTCTTTCATCAAAATCTCTACCATCAGCTCTTTTACCATCATTTATAAGTCTTGTAATACTTTTTCTAGTAATTTCAGGTACAATATCCATATTTTCACAACCTATTTAGAACTATATCTGTTTTTAAGAGCTTCATGTTGGATTTCGCTAATTTTCATACATCCTTCCATAGCTAAATCTAAAGCTTCTTCAAATTCTTCTTCAGTCAAGTTACCGTCTGCTTGAAGTAAAGTAATTTCTCCAGTTCTTGGCATGATTACAATAGGAACGTCAGCTTGTCCTTCCTTATCTTCTTTTTCAGATAAATCCAATACGATTTGATCATCCACTTTACCTGCAGCACATCCTACAACAATATCTTTCATTGGAATACCTGCATCAGCTAAAGCGACAGCAGCTGCAGTAATTCCAGCACAACGGGTTCCACCTTCAGCTTCAATAACTTCAATTGAAACATCAACCATTGATCTTGGGAAAGATTCTAACATTAAAGCAGGTCTGAGTGCATCAGCAGCAATTTTAGAAATTTCAGTTGATCTTCTATCTGGACCTGGCCTTTTACGGTCATCCACTGAAAATGGAGCCATATTATATCTTACTCTGATTACACCAGTGTTAGGTTTTAATAAACGTCTGATGTAAGATTCTCTAGGACCATAAACAGATGCTAAAATTTTATTTCCACCTACTTCCAAATAAGCTGAACCATCTGCTCTTTTCAAGACTCCAGCTTCTATTTTAATTGGACGAAGTTCGTTATATTCTCTTCCGTCCCCTCTTAATTTTTTGTCATTTGAGATAATAAAAAACACCTCTTAAATCACATTTTCATATATAAACTAATAATTATAAAGTTCAACCTCTAAAGACCTCTTCTTTGTGAAATATTTAAAGTAGGAGATTTAGAATTATCTGCACGACTTAAGTCAAAAGAAGGTCTATTTTTCTTTTTCTGTTCATTAATGTATTCAAAAGTATCAATAAATCTTGGTTTTTTAGATTTTTCTTCTTTTGCTTCTTCCTCGTCCTCTTTATCTTCACTTTCAGACTCTTGAGACTCTTCTACATCTTCAGATACATCATCAGAAATTGCTTCATTGATAACATCTTCAAGTTCATCATCAGAAACTTCTTCCAC
>CAMODR010000195.1 GCA_946611495.1 uncultured Methanobrevibacter sp.
TTTGGCGGAAGACTTGGAATGTATCAGTATTTTGACATGTGGAAAGTCATTGAAGAAGCTTTAAAACTAGTAGATGACGAGAGCCAATAATTTTTCTATTGCGAATTTTTTAGTTGGAATATATTTTCATCCCTTTTTAAGTGATTTAAAAGCAAATGCTTTTAAACTTTTTTTATTAAATAACAATATAAATATTTAAATATTTTTTTAGTGGTGTTACTTTGTCATTTTTTAAAATTTCTGTTATTGTTCCTGTTTATAATGAGGAGAATCGCATTAAAGACACGATAGATGCATTAATCAAGCAATCAATTTTCAATGACATTGAAGTACTATTAATCGATGATGGATCCCACGATAATTCCCTCCAGATTATTGAAGAGTATAGTGAAAATTATGACAATATCTTTTCATATCATAAGGAAAATGAAGGATTGACATTTACAAGAAACTATGGTATTGATCTTGCAAGTGGTGAATATATAGCATTTCTAGATGCTGATGACTACATCCCAGAAAATGCTTATGAAAATTTATACTCCCTTGCAGAAAAATATGATCATGATATTGTAAGCGGCCATTTTTTAAGATTTAGGGAAGAGAGGGTTTTTAGAGGATTCATTTCTAGTGTAATAACTCGTAAAATAACTAATACTATCGAATCCACTACTTTGGAGCAATGCAAAATTCTCACATGGGATTCTGTTGTTTGGAATAAATTGTATAAAACCAGTTTTCTAAAAGAAAACGACATAAAATTTCCCTATGAAAGAATAACTTTTGAAGATAATATCTTTTCAATTGAAGCATATATTCTAGCCGAATCTGTAGGCTTTTTAAACGAAGATGTTTATTACTGGAGAGAGAATGAACGCAATACTTCACTGTCAACTAGTAACGATGCGGTAACTTTCGTTGATAGGATTAAAATCATGAACATGGTTAATGATTGCATGCTTGAACATGGATGTAACGAAGAGATTCTCCATAACAAATATTTGAAATGGCTGACTCTTGATTTGAGGGATATGGCATTATTAATGCCGGGTGTGGATAATTGCTATCATCATGATTTTTTCGCTATGATAAAACAGGTTTTAGAGTTAGGTCCCATTGAATTGGTTGATGGATTATCAAATTATTACAAGCTCCTTTATAAAATCATACAGAATGACAGCTTCGATGACCTGGTGGAATTCAAAAAAGATTCAAATTCCCAGGAGCTATTGTCTAAATATGAAATGAATAATAAAAACAGTAAAATTAGTGTCATCATTCCAGTTTACAATGGTGCGAAATACTTGAGAGAATGTCTAGACTCTGTTGTCAATCAGACTTTGGGCATAGAAAATATTGAAGTAATTGTCGTTGACGACTCAAGCACAGATAATAGTGTGGATATCATCAAGGAATATGTTTCCAAATATCCTTCTTTTAAATTAATCAAACAGGAGCCGAATCAGGGCTCAGGCCCTGCAAGGAATCTGGGCTTGAAGCATGTGACAAATGATTATGTCACCTACCTTGACTGTGATGATTATATTTCACTTGATGCATATGAAAAGGCGCTGAATATTTTCAACAAAGACAGTTCTGTTGACCTGGTGATGTATAAATGGGAGGAATTCAATGAAAACGGATTGCTGAACAGCAAGGACATTGCTAAAACTTCTCTTGAAAAACATAAAATAGTGACAAGCTTGAATCAATCACCGGAATTGATTTTTGCAACTTACGCTTACATAAAGGTTTATTCAAGGCGCCTGTTCAAGTATCTCGACTTTCCTCCTCTTTCCTATCAGGACAACATAGCTTCCGCCCGTGTTATGATTAATGCAAGGAGGATTTATATAGCTGATGACATATGCTGCTACTACCGCCAGAGAAGCGATTCAACTTCAAAAGAAGTCTCTGCTCGAAACTACCTTAATTTATTAATTGCTTCAAAGCAGGTAATCGATTTAAGGGATGAGTCTCACGAGCATTATGATGTCTTGTCATTTCTGGCATTGAAGCTTGTTTATCATGTGATTCATTATATCTGCATAAAGAAGGGTTTTACATTGGAAGAGGGTGAAGAGGTTTATCTTGAATTGAAGAAATATCCTCAATATTTCTCTCATGAGTTAGTTGAAAAGTATCAAAAAAACTTCCCGAGGTATCTTCCTTGCGGTGAAGAGAATCTCTGGGATATTGAAACCCTTGACTATTATGAATATGTTATTAAACACAGGTACCAAAAGAAAATTGAAGATTTAAATAATCAAATTTTGAGACAGAATCATGAAAAAGAAAAGCTGATGAAAAAGAATAAAAATATTAAAAGTAAATTAAACAAGCAGAAGAAATTAAATAAATCCCTAATGAATTCCAGGAGTTGGAAAGTAACAGCTCCACTTAGAAAATTTAAAAAAGCCTTTCATGATTTAAAAAGCAAAGATGAGAAATTAACTATCGCCATAAAAACACCCAATCCCAAAACTGAACATCATTGGGGTGATTATTTCATGGCTTTAAGCTTGAAAAAGGCTTTTGAAAAGAAAGGATTCAATGTACTCATTCATGAATACGAGGATTGGTATAAAAAAGACGAAGTTGATATCGTTTTTGTATTAAGGGGATTGTATGAGTATGAAGTCGATCCTGACCACATTAATCTGATGTGGAATATTTCACATCCTGAACTGGTGTCTCTAGAGGAATATGAAAGATATGACATCGTTTTTATCTCCTCTGAAAAATATGCCAGAAAGATAAGCAGTGAAATAAAAACTCCTGTTTTTCCTCTTCTTCAGTGTAGCGACCCGGAGGTTTTCTATCCTGAAGAGGATGATTCATGCCGTCATGATATTTTATTTGTAGGCATTGCCCGTGACAATCGAATAATCGTGGAGGACATATTGAAAACCAAATATGATTTTGCAGTTTATGGAAAGCACTGGGATGAGCGTTTAGATAAAAAACATGTCTGCGGTGAATTCATTGAAAATGCCCATCTTCATAAGTACTATGCTTCTTCCAAGGTCTTATTGAATGACCATTGGGAGAATATGAGAAAATGGGATTTTCCATCAAACAGGCTGTTTGACGCTCTCTTAAGCGGTGCTTTTGTTATTTCTGATGAAATACCTTCTGCTAAAACTCTTTTCAAGGATAGCATTGTAACTTATAATGGTGCAGATGATTTGGAAAACAAGATAGATTTCTATTTGAATAATCCTCAAGAAAGGGAGAAGAAAATCAAGAAAGGACGTAAAATTGTGTTAAAGAACCATACTTTTGACAATCGTGTTGATTATGTGGTTAAATCTTTAAAAAAACTACTCTAAAAGTCAAGACAAGACCTCTGTCAAGATGGCAAAGTCTGTTAAGAAATCCAAAAAGTATAAGAGCTCCATTAAAAGCAAGGTCACTAAGAAAGCTGTTTCAAGGTAAAAATCAAGGTTAAAGTCTATTCAGGCAAAAAAGTGAAAACCTTCAGGTAAAAACCAATAAGAAAGAAATAGCTAAAATAAGCACTAAAACTCTTGCTAAAGGAAAACATTAAATCATAGTAAGCTCTTTGAACAAGAACTATAAGGTAAACAAAAAAAGACTACTTTTAAAAATAAATAAGGGTAAAAACCCTTATTTTTATCTTTTTTCATAATCTAAACTTTTTCAGTTTTGATAATTCACGTTCTGTTTTTCAATCATAGGATAGGAAATCAATTCACTTGAATCAAGATCCTCCC
>CAMODR010000196.1 GCA_946611495.1 uncultured Methanobrevibacter sp.
AAAAAACTTTCAAGATTCTTGATAATACATTGTTCCTCATTTAAAGAGGGCACCTAATAAATTTAAAATAGTTAATCTTCCAGATTAAATCCTAATTAACAAACAGGCAACATAAAACATAAGGTTTTTGAAATAATCTAAAAAACCTTATTTATAGCTCAAATAAGGACCTTTTTCTTTTTGTCGCCAAAAGAAAATATAGCTATGTGTAATTATGTACCCCGATGATTTAATAAAAAATAAATAATAATTAGACTAAAATATAATTATTTATTCTAATTTTAGAGGAATTTTATGAAAAAAGTCAAAGTAGTCGCAGCAATAATCAAAAAAGACAATAAAATATTAGCTACTCAAAGAGGATACGGCGAGTTTGAAGGATTATGGGAGTTTCCCGGCGGAAAAGTAGAGCAAGGGGAGACAAAAGAAGAGGCACTAATCCGAGAAATCAAAGAGGAGCTTAATGCAGATATTGAAGTTGAAAAATACGCATTAACCTTGGAATATCAATATCCTACTTTTTTCCTGCATATGGACTGCTTTGAATGCATTCTTTTAAATGACTTCGAACTGCTTGAGCACATGGGTGCAAAATGGCTGACCAAAAACGAACTGGATTCTGTGGAATGGATTGCAGCAGACATTCAGGCTGTTGATTATCTTAAAGAGAACATGGAATAATTAATTATCTGCAAAACATGTTGGGGTGTGTTTTTTGTCTGATTTTAATGATGGCATTATAAATGGAGCTAGAACAGCATTTATCGATGAGAATTTCGAATCATCTGCAGATTTGAAACCTCAATTAATATTTAATAATCTGGGAAACAAGGTTCTAAATTCAATCAAGGATGAATTAACACAATGCGACGAATTTTTCATCAGCGTGGCTTTCATAACAAAGGGAGGATTGACTCCTCTTTTACAGGATTTGCTGGAACTTGAAGCTCGTGGAATCAAAGGAAAAATCATCACTACTGATTATCTGAATTTTACTGAACCTGAAGCAATTAAAAAGCTCAACTCTTTTTCCAATATTGAAGTTAAGATGTATCTGCAGGAAAAGGAAGGATTTCACACCAAAGGATATATCTTTAGAAAAAACAATATCTATAAGGCCATCGTAGGCAGTTCCAATCTTACTTTAAATGCACTTACTGTTAATAAGGAATGGAACATAGGATTTTCATCACTTCATGAAGGAGAAATGCTTAATGATTTGCTGGATGAGTTCAATGACTTATGGGACAATTCATCTCCTTTAGAGGATGTGATTGCAGAATATGAATCAATTTATAATCACGCACAACAATTCAAGGATTTCAGAAGGGAATATCTGGAATTAAAAGAGACAACCGGAGAAGAACTGGTTCCCAATTCCATGCAGGAGGATTTCTTGAAAAATATGCGTTCTCTCCTCAAGCAAGATGAACATAGAGCACTTTTAGTATCTGCTACAGGTACTGGAAAAACCTATGCTTCAGCATTCGCAGTCCACGAGTTCCAGCCTGAAAGATTCCTATTTTTAGTTCACAGGGAGCAGATTGCAAAACAAGCAATAAAAGCATATAAAAGGATTTTTAAGGGAGAGGAAAATAAATTCGGCCTTTTAAGTGGAAATTCAAAGGATTACGACGCAAAATACCTCTTTTCCACAGTCCAGACAATGTCCAAGGAAGACGTTTATTCAAGGTTTGATAAGGATGCCTTTGACTACATAGTGATTGACGAAGTTCACAAGGCAGGTGCTCCAACTTATCTTAAATTAATCAATTATTTCAATCCTAAATTCTATCTGGGAATGTCAGGATCTCCTGACAGGACAGATGATTTCAACATTTACGAATTATTCGATTATAATGTTCCATTGGATATCCGCCTCCAGGATGCATTGAAGGAGGATTTATTATGTCCTTTCCATTACTTCGGAATAACCGACCTATTAGTAGATGGAGAAGCATTGGATGATCATGCTGATTTCAACAGTCTGGTATCCAATGACCGTGTGAATTATCTTCTTGAAAAATCTGAGTACTATGGATACAGTGGAGACAGATTGAAAGCATTGGTCTTCTGTTCAAGAACAGAAGAAGCAAAGAAACTGGCTGAAGAATTTAATAGAAGAGGACATCCTTCCAAAGCATTAACAGGGGACGATTCCCAGGAAGAAAGGGAAGAAGCCATCGACAGACTGACAAATGATGAGAGAAATGATAATTTAGAATATATTATTACTGTAGACATTTTCAATGAGGGAGTTGACATTCCAGAAGTCAATCAGGTCCTTCTTGTAAGGCCTACTCAGTCTTCAATCATCTTTATCCAGCAATTAGGAAGGGGACTTCGTAAATTTGATAACAAGGAGTATGTTGTTATTCTGGATTTCATTGGAAACTATGAAAACAATTTCCTGATTCCTATTGCATTGTCAGGTGACAGAACCTATGAAAAAGACAACATCAGAAGATATCTGATGGAAGGAAGCAAGGTCATTCCAGGCCAGTCCTCCATCAACTTCGATGAGATTTCCAAAAAGAGAATATATCAGGCCATCAACAAGACAAACTTCTCCAAAGTGTCACTGTTTAAGAAATCCTATCAAAACCTCAAATTCCGCCTTGGCAGAATACCATATCTATGCGATTTTTATGAAAACGGCGAATTCAATCCTGAAATCATATTGAACCATGTCAAATATGATTCCTATTACAGCTTCTTGAAAGAGATAGATGACGATTACGATGGACATATCGATAATAAGGACAATCTGTCATTGAAATTCATATCCTCCAAGATTTTAAAAGGTGTTAGACCACATGAGGCTATAATCCTAAAATATTTAAGACACAATAAGTATTTCACAATTGAAAAAATTGAAGAATATTTATATGACGAATACGGGCTGGAAAACCAGTTAGAATCCATAATAGGAGCAATTAATTTATTAAGCTTGAATTTCTACAAAAAGGAAAGCAGCAATAAATCCGGCCAGACACAACTTGTTCCGGCTTCTCAAGAGGCAAAATTTGAAGATTACCAGGCAAATACAGTATCAAGCGCAATAGGCAAGGTGGATGGTTTTGATTATGAAAACATATTCTTCAATTTTGATATCGGTTTAGACAGTCTAAAAGACAACAAGGACCATATATTTATTATATCTGATTATTTCCAGAATGCTTTAAATCAGCCTACTTATTTAAAACACTTTGAAGACGCTATTGGGTATACATTGTTAAAATATGAAGATGTTTATGGTGTAAGCGACAAGGCGAGATATGAAATCAGAAATCAAAACTACACCGTTGATTTGGATTCATCAAGCGAAGACAAGTTCAAATTATATGCCAAATATTCTAGAGAGGACGTCTTGAAGATATTGAACTGGACTTTCTTCATGAACGGCCAAAACATCGGAGGATACAAGATCAAATACAATACCTGTCCTATTTTTGTCACTTATGACAAGAAGGAAGACATCTCCGAGACTATAAATTATGAAGACGCCTTCGTATCAAGGGATGTTTTCAGCTGGATGAGCAGAAATAACAGGAGAATAGACAGCAGAGAACTCAAGCCATTGGTCAACTATGACAATGATCTCGATATCAGGCTGTTTGTCAAAAAGAGCGATGATGAAGGAATAGACTTCTATTACATAGGCAAGCTTAGCCGCATCAAGCATGAACAATTATATAGAAACATAGATGGAAAAGACAATCCAAT
>CAMODR010000197.1 GCA_946611495.1 uncultured Methanobrevibacter sp.
AAGAAGAAAAACAAAGCCAAGAAACAAAACCAGAACACAAAGAAAAAGAAGAAAAACAAAGCCAAGAAACAAAACCAGAACACAAAGAAAAAGAAGAAAAGCCACATAAAAATGTGGATGAACTCATATCTAGCATTATTCCAGATAGCGAAAAGGAATTATGTATTGAAGTGAAGAACGTATCCTTAAGCTTTGAGATTGCTACAGAAAAAATAGATAACCTTAAGGAATTATTCATACGTACACTAAAACGTAATAAAGGAAATGTAACCAAATTCCAAGCCTTAAAAAATATCAATTTCAATATCTACAAAGGTGAAAAGATAGGAATCATAGGTTACAATGGTGCAGGTAAAAGTACTCTTTTAAATGTAATTACAGGAATTTACCCTCCAGAAGAGGGAGAAGTTAAAACCTATGGAAGAATTTCACCATTACTCGCACTAGGTGCAGGATTTGACCATAATTACTCAGGTAGAGAAAACATATATCTAAATGGAGCGATTATGGGATACAGCAAAAAGTTCCTTGAATCCAAATATGATGAAATTGTGGAATTCTCTGAACTTGAAGAATTTATCGATTTTCCAGTGAAGAACTATTCATCAGGTATGCTGGCAAAGCTTGGATTCTCAATAGCTACCATAGTAGAGCCGGATATACTTATTATCGATGAAGTTCTTGGAGTTGGAGATGTAAACTTCCAAAAGAAAAGTAGCGATAAGATAAGATCATTAATGGACAGTGGTACTACAGTGCTTCTTGTATCTCACTCTATCCCACAGATTAGACAATTATGCGATAAGGCAATTTGGATTGACAAGGGAGAGGTTAGAGAAATAGGCGAAGTTAATGACGTCTGTAATCATTACCTAAAAGATGCTGAAAAAGCTACTAAAGATCAATTAAAAGATATTAGATTTAGATAAATTAATTATTTATCTAACTTTTTTTAATGTAATATATAGATTTAGATAAATTAATTATTTATCTAAAACTTTTTTTAATGTAATATATAGATTTAGATAAATTAATTATTTATCTAAAACTTTTTTTTAAAAAAAAGAAAAGAATTTTATAAAATTTTAGAATTATATAAACTATTTTTAAAGATTTTAATTATTTCTTAAACTTCATCCAAAGTTTATAGTATAAGCTTGGGTTTGCTAAAAACAATTTAACCTTTAACTTAAACTTCCTATCTCTTTTTGTATAAGACTTAAAAGCTTTCAATCTATCAAAAAGACCAAGCTCATCCATCTTATTGAATACATCATCCTTACTGAAGCCATTCTTAAAGAAATAATTCATATTCCCAAAGATAAACTTAGGTATCCTATTATAACACATGATTTCAGCCAAATCATTAAAACCTAAATCCTCAAAATATTTGTACAAATCATCAAACAATCCTATAGACTCAAAACGATTAAGAGAACTGGTATGAGTAATTGAATCATCTTCCTGATAATAAAAGTAAGTGTATCTGTCAACTATTCGAACATTTTCACAATGGGAAAGATATCTTAATGCAAAATCAGTATCCTCACCGTAGCCATAGTCCTCATTAAACCATAATTCATTTTCCTGAATGGTCTTCTTATCATAAATCAGGAAAACGAATGAAAATGGAATCTCCATTGTAAGCTCCATTCTAATCAAGTCACTTGATTTAATAAGTCCTTTTTTCTCTTTTGCTAAAGAAAGAAGTGAATCAAATCTATTCACCTCAAAATCAAATAGCTTATCATTATCATCCAACTTTACGCCCTTAACGAATGCAGAATCTATATTATCTGCCTTAACAAACTTATACAATGAAGATAAGTGATTGTAATTAATCACATCATCACTATCTAAAAAGACTATATAACGCCCTTTAGAAGCATAAATTCCCCTATTTCTTGTATATGCAGGGCCTTGATTTTCCTTATTGACAATAACTTGATAATTAGCATTCTCTCCTTTAAGAGTCTCTAATATGACATCAACAGTCTCGTCACTTGATGCATCATCTACAAAAATAGTTTCAAAATCCTTAAAGTCCTGTGATAGAACTGAACGAATGGTTCTTTCAATTGTTTTTGAGGAATTATAACATGGAACAATTACGCTTATCTTATATTCAGACATTCTATCACTTTAAATATTAATAAAAAAATTTTCTTAGATTAACATTTATCACCAAATATTGATGAAAAAAATAATCATATGTATAATTAAAAATAGTCTTTTAGAATTTATTAAATTTACTATCGAAAAGATAATATAATCCATAAAAAAATGAATTATAAAAAAAGTATTATGAATAAAAAAAAGAAATAAGAAAAAAGAGATTAAATCTCCCATTTCATTACAGTTTTTCCAAATCCTAAGTTCTTATCTGCCTCAAATGCAGTCCTAATGTCATTAAGAGTATGAACTTCAACACTTTCAGTGATAAGGCTTTCAAGATAAGAAATAATTTCAGGACGCTTTTCGAAGATATCTATTACAGTCTGGAAGTCTTCTCTACCGCTTCTGCTTGTACCAAATATCTTAATTCCCTTTTCGAGTATGCTTCTTGTGTCAATAGACACATTAAACTCAGAAACTCCCATAAGAGCAATGGTACCTTCAGGATTTATAAGGTCAATTATCTGGTTAATCGCATTATTAGCATTTCCCTTACCAACACACTCAAAGGCATGATCTATATGGACATCGTCCGGAATCTCATCAACAAGGAATGATTCATCTGCAAATGTAAACATCTGAAGCTTTTCCCTATGGACTCCAAATACAAATATCCTAGACTCTGGAAACATTACCTTAAGAACAAGTGCTGTTATATAACCGAAACTTCCGTCTCCCCAAACACCGATTATGTCTCTTTTTTTATGAGAAAACTTTTTAAAACGCTTAATAGCATGAGCAGATACAGAAATAAGCTCAATGAAAGATGCAACTTCCAAGTTCAAATCATCTGGAAGCTTTATGACCCTATCCGCAGTCAAGGAGACATACTCTTCCATAAATCCATCATATCCACTAGACCTAAAGCGACTAGATGGAATGTAATTCTCACTGATCAGCTCATCCTTAGCCCTTGGAATGTTTGGAATCATAACGACATTATCGCCTACATTGAAGTTTCCTGTATTGTCCTTTACTACAGTGCCTACAGCCTCATGAATGAGAGCCATCGGCAACTTGCTTTCAATGACCTCTGGAACCCTTTTTCCATAGTAGTATCTTTGGTCTGCCTTACAGATAGAAAGATATTTAGGCCTGACTATAACCCCTACATCAAGGTTCAATTCTGTGTATACCTCTTCAAGAAGCTTTGGAGCCACTAGCCTATATACTATATTAATCACATAATTCACCCCGAATTAATGTTTTTTTTAATAATGATAAAATAAATATTAACTCCTAGTAAATAATTAAAAAATTAAAAAAATATACAATCCCCTATTTTTTTAACTAAAAATTTAAAATAATTATAATTTTTTAATACTTAGTTATATATTGAATAGACAAATATATAAAGTTAACTTTATTAACTACATTCATAATTAATATAATTAATACTACAATATAAAAATAAAAAAATCAAGACATTATTAAATCGAATTAATCACTTTTCCTCAAAGTCATATAGGTTGACCTTATATTCACCTGTTTCAGCATCTGAAATGTTTAGCTTTGCATCATCTATGATTGTATTTGCAACCTTCAAGTC